>JACVQI010000036.1 GCA_015661095.1 Gammaproteobacteria bacterium | reverse complement strand
TGCGCATCCTGCGCCCGCGACACTAGTGCATCCTGCACGTCGTCCAACTGAGCTACGGGCGCAAATTACAGTTACAAGCTATAAGCTACAAGCCATAAGAAGCAGTGCTTCGCACTGCCCACTCTTGTCGCTCCTGCGCATCCCTGCGCCCGCGACACTAGTGCTTCCTGCACGTCGTCTAACTGAGCTACGGGCGCTAAAAACAGTTAAAAGTTATTAGTTACAAGCTAAAAGACTGGTAACGCTGGACGAAACAACACTAGTCTATCGAAAGTTTCAACGGATATCGACTACAGGTATAATCGCAACCCCGAGAAAATTTCAAATGTTGCCCGGCTGGGACACTGAGGATTAAGTATGAGTCAAGCTCAAGAACAAAGGTTTTTCAGAAATAATTCGCTCAGCATTGACGTGCTGGCAGCGATGATCCTGATTTTTTTTACCCTGACACAGATTATCGGCTGTGATAAAGCGGACAATCCGGCGCAGCCAGACGCGACGGTGGCCGAACGAACGGCACCGGAAGGACAAGTCAGAATAACCGGACAAACGACTGATACGTCAGCAGTGTCAGCGCCGGCAGTTGCCGCTACGGCGGACGCGACGCCTGCAGCAGCATCGCCGGCCCCTGCCGAAGCAGTGGCAGCCGGGGGCGATGAAACCGGCAAGAGGGTGTACAACAGCCTGTGTTTTACCTGTCATGGCAATCTCGATGGCAGCGGTGGTCTGCCGAATATGCCGCATTTCGGCGATAAAGCGGCCTGGGCTGATAGAATCGCCCAGGGCATGCCATTACTGTATGAACATGCCCTCAAGGGTTTTACCGGCGCCAGTGGCATGCCGATGCTGCCCAAAGGCGGCAATCCAAACCTGACGGACGATGAAGTTCGCGCAACGGTGGATTTCATGGTTACCAGCAGTCAGTAAGTTTGGCGAAGCGCGAACCTTTCCACACGACAGGAAGAGTAGCCCGGATGACATGAAATGGAATCCGGGGATGGTGGCGATCGAGGCTGAGGTTGATGTGAATGCGAGCGAGATTATGTCGTGAGAGGTGCTTCCCCGGATTTGATGGACAGGAGTCCGAATGTCGCGAGTGCATGGATGCACATGAGCGACCGCTGCGCTGCATCCGGGCTACTATCTCTCTGACTTCAGTACTGCGACAACGATTCCAGTCCGGCGTAGGCGAGGACCAGCCATTTACTCCCCGCGCCTTCGAAATTGACCTGCACCCGGGCATTGCTGCCCTGACCTTCCAGATTTAATACGATACCTTCGCCGAATTTGGCGTGCATGACGCGTTGCCCGAGTTTGAGTGCCTGGTCGGAGTCCGTAGTCATGTTGCGGCTGAACATGGCCTCCGCAACCATGCCGCCGCCCAGTCGAACCTCGTCAATTAATTCTGCCGGGATTTCGCTGATGAAGCGCGAAGGCTCAGGGTAATACTCATCGCCATGCAGGCGCCGGTGCTGGGCATAGGTCATGATCACCTGGCGCCGGGCCCGGGTGATGCCGACGTAGCAAAGCCGTCGTTCCTCTTCCAGTTGCAAGGGATCGCTGCTGCTGCGTTGATGCGGGAACAGGCCCTCTTCCAGGCCGACCAGAAATACCGTCGGGAACTCCAGCCCCTTGGCGGCGTGCATGGTCATCAGGTGCACGCAATCGCTATACGCATCGGCCTGGGTCTCGCCGGATTCCAGGGCGGCGTGCGCCAGAAAGGCCGGTAATGGTCCCAGTTCACCGTGCAAGTCGGCATTGACCCGGAATTCCTTCGCGGCGCTGATCAATTCGTCCAGGTTGTCGATCCGCGCCTGGCCTTTTTCACCGGGTTCCTTGCGGTAATGGCCGATCAGGCCGCTGAGTTTGATGGCGTTGGTAACAATCTCCTCCAGGGAGCCGTCGTTGATGGTCAGGGATATTTGCTGAACCAGTCTGAGAAAGCCCTCGAGAGCGGTCACCGCGCGGGCCGGCAAGAGCTTGTCCCGCACCAGTTGCAGTGCCGCCTCCCACAGTGTGCTGTGTTCGCGCTTTGCCAGATTGCGCAACTCGTCGATAGTGCGCTGGCCGATGCCGCGTGTGGGTGTATTGACCACCCGTTCGAACGAAGCATCGTCCTGGGGATAGGCCGCCAGCCTGACATAGGCCAGGGCATCCTTGATTTCCGCCCGCTCATAGAAGCGGAATCCGCCATAGACGCGATACGGCACACCCTGATGCATCAAGGCTTCTTCCAGCAGGCGGGACTGGGCGCTGACCCGGTACAGTACGGCATGCTCGGTATAGGGTAGCCCTTGACTTTTGCGCAGGGTTATCTGATCCACGACGTAGCGGGCTTCATCATGTTCGTTATAAGCGGCATACAGTCGCAATTTGTCGCCGTCGTCCATGTCCGTCCATAATTCCTTGCCGAGGCGCGCCTGATTATTTGTGATCAGGGCATTCGCCGCCTGCAGGATATTGCCAGTGGAGCGGTAATTCTGTTCCAGCCGGATCAGGGTGGTGTTGGGAAAGTCACGCTGGAACTGTTGCATGTTTTCCATGCGCGCGCCACGCCAGCTGTAGATCGATTGATCATCATCGCCGACCGCGAACAGGCAGCCGCTGGCGCCGGTCAACAAACGCAACCAGGCATATTGCAGGGTATTGGTGTCCTGAAACTCATCGACCAGGATATGCCGGAAGCGCCGGTGGTAATGTTCCAGGATGCGTTCCTGATCGCGAAACAACTCGTGTGCCCGTAATAATAATTCGGCGAAGTCCACCAGCCCTGTATTCAGGCAGGTGTCCTGGTAGGTCTGATAGAGATGAATCATCTGCAGCAGTGCCGGATCGCCATTGCTGTCGATATGCCGCGGCCGCAGTCCCGACTCCTTGGAGGAATTGATAAACCATTGCACCTCCCTGGGGGCATACTGGGACTCGTCCAGTTCCAGGGTCCGCAGCATGCGCCGGATCAGACGCAGCTGATCATCGCTGTCGATAATCTGGAAGCTTTCCGGCAGTCCCGCCTCGCGCCAGTGGGCGCGCAACAGCCGGTGGGCGATGCCGTGAAAGGTGCCTACCCACATGCCGCCGATGGGCGCTTGCAGCAAGTTTTCAATGCGCCCGCGCATTTCCGCGGCGGCCTTGTTGGTGAAGGTGACGGCCAGGATGCCCATCGGGCTGGTCTGTTCCGTCGCGATATACCAGGCGACGCGATGGGTCAGCACCCGCGTCTTGCCGCTGCCGGCGCCGGCCAGCACCAGCAGATTACCGGTCGGGGCGGCAACACATTCACGTTGGGCCGTATTCAGATTTTCCAGAACATGCGATACATCCATGGCGGGATTTTAACAGATCAGGCCGTGGATTAATTTGAAAATACCCGGCAGTTTGCCGCGGGTAAGTAGCGTTATGGTTAACAGAGCGAATTGATTGCGCGCGCCACGAAATGAACAGAAGCGTTTCGTAATCAACAAGGGTTCCGGAAAAATATACGGTAGAATACCCGGCATGAATGAATCTCAAAATAACCGCGCCCGGCTGATCGAGACGGCGATCAAAACCCTTGATTACGCCCGGCAGGCCGGCGCGAGCGCGGCGGAAGTGGATATCGGCACCGGCCAGGGTCTGTCGGTCACGGTGCGGCTGGGAGAGGTGGAAACCATCGAGCACCAGCGTGACAAAGGCATGGGCATCACGGTCTATCTGGGCAACCATAAGAGCAGTGCCAGTACCACCGATTTCAGTGATCAGGCCCTGCTGGATACGGTGCAGGCGGCTGTTGCCATGGCGCGTTATGCCAGTGCCGATGACTGCGCCGGGCTCCTCGCGCCGGAATATCTGGCCCGGACCGTGCCGGACCTGGATCTGTGCCATCCCTGGGACATCGCACCGGAAGCGGCCATCGAACTTGCTGTCGCCTGCGAGGATGCGGCCCGGCAGGCGGACAGCCGCATCGTCAATGCCGATGGCACGGTACTGAACAGCTACGGCGGCTCGCATGTCTATGGCAATAGCCACGGCTTCACCGGCGGTTGGGACTGGACCAGTCACTCGCTGGAATGCGCCGTCATCGCCGAACAGGATGGCAAGATGCAGCGCGACGGCTGGTACACCAGCGCCAGGGATCACAGCGAGATGGAGGCAGGCCCGGCGGTCGGCAGATGTGCCGCACAGCGTACGGTCACCCGCCTGGGCGCCAGAAAGGTGCCGACTTGTAACGTCCCGGTGATTTTCGAGGCGCCGGTCGCGAAAGGATTGCTGGGCGCCTTCCTGGCAGCAATCGCCGGCGGCGCCCTGTATCGTAAGGCGAGTTTTTTACTGGATCGTCTGGGGCAGGAGGTCTTCGCCGGCCATATCAACATTAGCGAACGGCCGCACCTGCCGAAGGGACCGGGCAGTGCGCCATTCGATAGTGACGGCATGGCGACCCGCGACCGTGACCTGGTCAGTAACGGTATCCTCAATGGTTATCTGCTGAGCGCCTATTCGGCGCGCAAACTGGGCCTGGCCCCCACTGGCAACGCCGGTGGCGTGCATAACCTGATCCTGGAGACGGGGAAGCGCGATCTGAATGGCCTGATCAAGCAGATGCACCGGGGCCTGCTGATCACCGACATGATTGGGTTCGGGGTGAACAACGTCACCGGGGACTATTCGCGCGGCGCTTCCGGACTGTGGATCGAGCAGGGGCAAATCCAGTTTCCGGTGGAGGAGATCACCGTCGCCGGCAATCTGACCGATATGTACCGGCGGATTGTAGAGGTCGGTAATGATGTCGATCGCCGGGGTAATATCCAGACCGGGTCGCTCCTGATTGAAAACATGATGGTCGCCGGAACCTGATTTAAGAAACCCCGCAGCTTGCTGCGGGTACAAAGCGATGGGGTTGCTAAAGGGGAGAGGCGCAACTCTCCCCTTGGGTCGCCAGCGCGAATTTACTTCGCGCGCCGCGAAAATATATATTGTTTAAACCCCCGCGGCTTGCCGCGGGTACAAATTTAAATTACCGGCTCGGCAGGAAATTGTTACCATTCCCGGACCGAGCATTTAGCGGCAACAGGTTCTCCCAATTTCTGATAATTAATCAAGCTGACGAAAAGAGTTTATGACAGTAGCGGAGCAGGAAATAATCGGTAATAACGCCCAAAAACAGCTGGCACGGGTCATCGAGGCGGCGAACAGCATCATTCTGGGTAAAGAAGATGTGATCAAACTGGCATTAACCTGTCTGATCGCGCGTGGCCATCTCCTGATTGAAGATATTCCCGGTGTCGGTAAAACCACCCTGGCGCATGTACTGGCTAATTCTCTGGGTCTGAGTTTTCACCGCATCCAGTTCACCAGCGATCTGCTGCCGGCTGATATCCTCGGCGTGTCGGTGTTCAATCGCGACTCCGGGCAGTTTACATTTCTGCCGGGCCCGATCTTTTCGCAGGTACTGCTCGCCGATGAAGTGAATCGGGCCACACCACGCACGCAAAGCGCCTTGCTCGAGGCGATGGCGGAAAACCAGGTCACAGTTGAAGGCGAAACCAGACCTTTGCCGCAACCGTTTTTTGTCATCGCCACGCAGAACCCCTCCAATCAAATCGGCACCTATCCGCTGCCCGAGTCGCAACTGGATCGCTTCATGATGCGGATCCGGCTGGGTTATCCGGATACCCGCGCCGAACGTGAACTGCTGAAAGGCCGGAGCCGTCGCGAGTTGCTGCAGGAGATGAGGCCGGTCATCAATCCCGAACAATTATTGCAGATTCAGCAGGCGGCGGATGGTATACACGTGGCTGATGCCTTGCTGGATTATCTGCAGGATCTGCTTGAATTCAGCCGGGTCAACCCGGATTTCAACACCGGCCTGTCGCCGCGAGCCGGCCTGGCGGTGCTGAATTGCGCCCGGGCCTGGGCCTTGCTGCATGGTCATCAACACGTGCTGCCGGAAGATGTCCAGGCGGTATTGCCAAGCGTGATCAGTCATCGCCTGTACGGCAACGAGCAAACGGGAACAAGTTCAACGACGGATCTCGCGGCATCCCTGATTAAACGCATCCCCATACCCTGATCCGGCATGAGCCAACTGACAGTTTTAGAAAAACTGCCAACTATTCATGGCCTCGTCAGCGCCGGCATAGACGCTTACCAGCGGCAGCGGATCTATATTTTACCGACCCGTTACGGACTGTTCTTCGCCGGCCTGTTGCTGGTCATGCTGACCGGCGCGATTAATTACACCAACAGCATGGCCTATATCCTGACTTTTCTACTGGGTAGTTTGATGTTGGTCGGCATGCTGCATACCTGGCAAAATCTGCGCGGCTTGCTCATCAGTACGCCGGTCGTCAGGCCGGTATTCGCCGGAGCAGCGCTGCATTTGCCGTTGCTGCTGGATAACCGGGCCGGCCTGCAGCGTATCGCCCTGACGCTGGAACTCTGGTCGAGGCGCAAGGAGCAGCGGCGGGGCAGTGCCGGCGAGCCGCTCACCATCAATCTAAAACCGGGCGCCATCACGCAGGCGCAGTTGCTGGTGAAGACCAGCAAGCGGGGTTATCTGCGCCCGGGGCGGTTACGGATCAGGTCCAGATTCCCGCTCGGCCTGTTCCTGGCCTGGTCATACCTGGAATCAGACCAGGTCTGTATCATTTATCCCCAGCCCGCCGGCAGCCGCGAATTGCCGGTGTATTCCGAGTATGCAACGGATGAACAACAGGGCAAAAAATCCGGCACCGACGATTTCACCGGTTTCAAACCCTACCGGCATGGCGATTCCATCCGCAGTATCGACTGGAAGGCATTCGCCAGGCAACAACCCCTGCAGGTCAAGCGTTTCAGCGGCAGCGGTTCCAGCAAGCTGATGTTAAGCTGGAATCTTTGCGGCCCGGGCGCCGATGTTGAGCAACGTCTGTCCCAGCTTTGTCTCTGGGCGCTGCATGCCGAGCGGGACGGCTATCATTATGGCCTGGAGATCCCGGGTGGGCGCATCGAATCCGGGAGGGGGGAAGCACACCTGCAACAGTGTCTGACGTTACTGGCCGGATATGGCTATGCCGACGAAAGTCTTTAGCGCCCCAGCCGTGTGAGACACTGAACCATGCGCGCCCGCTTCGCGGCCATAAGTCCCAGGTATCTGTGGCTGTTCACCGGCATCGGCCTGGCGGTACTGCCACACAGCGCGCGCATCCCGGTGTGGATCACGCTGGGATTTTTCCTGCTGTGCCTGTGGAAATTGCTGTTCGAACGGCCCAGGCCCGGACTCAGGTTTCTGGGGCGTCTGGTTAAACTAGCCATCGCCGTGCTGATCGTCAGCGGCACATTAATTACCTATGGCACCCTGGTCGGGCGCGATGCCGGCATCGCCCTGCTGATCCTGTTGCTCGGCATGAAGTTTCTGGAAACCGGCAATCAGCGCGATTATTACATCACCAGTTACATCGGCATGTTCCTGCTGTTGACGAATTTTCTCTATAGCCAGTCCATCCCGGCGGCTTTGTATATGTTCATCGTGGTGCTGGTCTTCGTGGGGACGCTGATTGCCGAAAATGACGTGACTGATTGTCTGCCTGTTCGCCGCCGCCTCACCATCGCCGGCGCCATGTTGCTGCAGGCCCTGCCGTTGATGCTGGTGTTGTTCGTGTTGTTTCCGCGCCTGCCGGGTCCGCTCTGGGGCCTGCCGCGGGATGCCCATGCCGGACGATCCGGTATCGATGATGAAATGGAACCCGGCTCCATCAGTCGCTTGATCCTCTCCAATGAAATTGCATTCCGGGTCGAGTTCGCCGGTATGATTCCGGAACCAAGAAATCGGTACTGGCGCGGCCCGGTACTGGGCCAGACCGACGGGGTGAAATGGTTCCCGGACAAGCCGCGGCCGTTTACCGCCGATGTGGCCGTGACAGGCGAGCCGGTGGCTTATACCGTGACGCTGGAACCAACCGACCAAAGCTGGTTGTATGGGCTGGAACTGCCGGCCCAGCCGCCGGAGGGTGGTTTATTCGCCGCCGATCTGCTGATTAAAACAGCGGCGCCGGTACGATCACGTCGCCGTTACAGCCTGAGCTCCTATACGGATTTCAAGATTATCGAGCGAGGGGTGGAGGTATTGGCCGCGGCCCGGCAGTTACCGGTTGGCTATCACGGCCGGGCGGTAGCGCTGGGTCAATCCTGGCGGGAGCAGGGCCTGAACGAGCGCCAGCTTATCAACACGGCGCTGCGCCTATTCAACGAGCAGGAGTTCTATTACACCACCACGCCGCCACCATTGTTGCAGGATACCGTCGATCAATTTTTGTTCGAGACGCGCCGGGGATTTTGCGAACACTATGCCACCGCCTTTACCGTGCTGATGCGGGCGGCCGGCATCCCCGCCCGTATTATCACCGGCTATCAGGGTGGTACCGTCAATCCGTTCGATGGTTATCTGGTCGTGCGGCAAAGGGACGCCCACGCCTGGGTGGAAGTGTGGCTGGAGGATAGCGGCTGGACCAGGGTGGATCCGACTGCCGCGGTCGCACCGGCCCGGATTCTGGGAGGCATGGAAAATGCGTTACCGGAAGGTTTGGTTGAAATCCCGCTCGGTCTGCGCAACAACGAGACCGCGCTTACCATCTGGTTGCGATTGCGTGACAGCGTCGATGCCGTAAACAACCGCTGGAACCAGTGGATACTGTCTTACGACGATCGTCAGCAAAGACTGTTGCTCGGGCATCTGGGCCTGGGCGATTTTGATCTGCGGGCACTGGGAGTCACTCTGGTGCTGGTTTTATTACTGGTATTTACGGGTATATATTTGTGGTTGTTTAAACGACCCATCGTGCATAAGAATGCGGCGCGCAGTCTCTATGATCAGTTTTGCGCTAAACTGGCGCGGCTCGGTATCTACCGCGCCGCCAATGAGGGGCCGATGGATTTCGCGGCCCGGGCCCAGAACCGTCGCCGGGATCTGACTGTCGCTATCAATACGATTACCCGACTGTATATCGACGTTCGTTATGGTGATCGGGTGGAACAATTGGAGAGTCTGAAACGGCAAGTGCGGAATTTTAAACCGGCCCGGGTTAATGCGGCTGACGAAGCCCTGTTCCGTGCCAAACATTCAGGACGGAATATGGTGAGCAGGTAACCATAGTGAGGAGTGAGGAGTGAGGGGTGAGGGGTGAAGTGTGCAGTGGCGAGAAGGCGCACGGTCTGTGCCGCAGTGCAGAGAGGAAATAACGGGCAAAAACTGATCAATACATTCTCAAACTTATTTATCCCACCTCACTCCTCACCCCTCACTCCCCACTCTTAATGCCGGATTCCGGATCCAGATACAACTTTGCATATCTTCCATGTCGTGCCAATAACTCCTGGTGCGTGCCCGACTCCACAATCCGGCCTTCGTGCATGACCAGCACGCGATCGGCGGATTCGATGGTTGACAGGCGGTGGGCGATGATCAGACAGGTGCGTTGATGCCGCAATTCCTCCAGCGCCTGCTGGATTTGCCGTTCGGATTCATTATCCAGTGCCGATGTCGCCTCATCCAGGATCAGGATGGGGGCATCCTTCAGTAGTGCCCTAGCCAGGGCGATGCGCTGACGCTGACCGCCGGACAGGCGGATGCCCTTGTCCCCGACCACGGTATCAAGTCCGGCCGGCAGTTGCAGGATAAATTCCATGGCATGCGCTGCTGCCGCGGCCTGGATGATGTCCGCCTCGGGTGCCTGCCGTTTGCCGCCATAGGCGATATTATTCCGAATGGTGTCGTTGAACAGCAGGATCTCCTGGCTGACCAGGCCGATCGCCGCCCGCAGGTTGGACAGGGGCATGGTGCGGATGTCCACGCCGTCCAGGAGTATCGCCCCTTCCCGCATGGCATAAAAGCGCGGAATGAGATTCGCCAGGGTGGTTTTACCGCTGCCAGATGCCCCGACCAGCGCCACGGTTTCACCGGGCCGAATCTCCAGGTTGATGTCCGACAACACATCGGTCTCGCCCTCATAGCGATAGCTCAGGTCCTTGATGGCGATCGCGCCGGAGATGCGCCCCGGTTCCACGCTGCCCAGATTCTCTTCGATGGCGGCATCGAGCACTGCGAAGATGCTTTCGCAGCCGGCCAGCCCGCGCTGGATATGTTCGTTGACCTTGACCACCCGCTTCAGAGGTTCGATGAGCATGACCATGGCCGCGACAAAGGACCCGAACTGACCGATACTGAGTTGCTGTTGCAGCGCCTGGCTGGCTGCCACATAAACGATGAGCGCGAGGGCCGTGGCGGTAATGAGTTGCACCACCGGGCCGGTGGCGGCCGAGGCGTAGATGAATTTCATCTCGTATTTTCTGCCGGCATTGATGATGCGGTCAAAGCGGTCGCGTTCCTGCTGCTGGCCACCGAACAGCTTAACGATCCGGTGTCCCTCGATATTTTCGCTGAGGATGTGATTGATGGCCGCCATGGTTTCCTGCACCTTGCCGCTCATGCGTCGCAGGCGCTTGCGGATGATCCGTACCATCAGGATCACGAACGGCGTGCCGACCAGGGCGATGCCGGCCAGGCGCCAGTCCATGTAAAACATCCATGCCAGCAGACCGACAGTCATCAACGTGTCCTTGATGAGGATAGTGATGGCATTGCTGGCTGCCGTTTTGATCTGGACCACGTCATAGGTGAATTTCGAAATGAGGCCGCCGCCGCTCTGGCGATCATAGGTGGCGCTGGGAAAACCCAGCAGGCGACTGAACATCTGACTGCGCAGATCCATGACCACCTTGTTCGCGACCCAGTGCATGGCGGAATCGGCCACAAAGGAGGCGCAACCACCGATGATGAAAACCGTGATGATAAAAACCGGCAGGGTGATGATCAGCTGTGGATCCCGTTCGACGAATAACTGATCCAGCATCGGTTTCAACAACGCCGCTTTCGCCGGTTCCATGGCCGCCTGGACGATCATGCCACCCAGCGCCAGCAGGAATACCCGCCGGTAGGGCACGACATACTGCAACAGGCGCCGGTACATGCGGCTGTCGGATAAAACTGCCACTGGTGTCGGTCCGCTCATGATTACCGTGCTGTTCTGAGCCAGTGCGGCTGCCGGATAATTGATTGTAGGAACTGTGCTTGCAACATAATGAAACAAAACCTGCTATGGATTCGATGCCGAAACCAGATAAAGAGTGCTAATATATTCGATAAACGCGCGGCGGTTATTGGAAAAATTCGCACATAGGGCTAAATTTTACACCAGTTAGCTGCCGCGGCACGTTGCAAACACCGTATAAGAATGCAGGAAGCACTGCAACAGAGGCTTACACGATAATAACAACCGGATAATTCAGATCTGCCATGTCTAAAAAACACCCAATCGTAGCGGTGACCGGCTCTTCGGGAGCTGGCACAACCAACGTCAGAAAGGCGTTTGAAAAAATCTTCCAGAATGCCGGTATCCGCGCCGCGGTCATCGAGGGCGACAGTTTTCATCGCTACAATCGCAAGGAGATGGACGAAGCGGTCGAAAAAGGCCGGAAGGAAGGCAAGTTGATCACCCATTTCGGTCCGGAAGGCAATCTGTTCGAACAACTGGAGCAATTATTCCGGGACTATTCGGAAAACGGCACCGGCAAACACCGCCATTACATCCACAATGAAAGGGAAGCCACCCGCTACAACCACCCCATCGGCACGTTAACCCCCTGGGAGAGTATCGACAGTGACACGGACCTGTTGTTCTATGAGGGGCTGCACGGGGGACTGGCGACGGATGACATCAATGTCGTGCAGTATGTGGATCTGCTCATCGGCGTAGTGCCGATCATCAACCTGGAATGGATCCAGAAAATCCAGCGGGACAAGGCCGTACGCGGCTATTCGGCCGAAGACGCGACCAGCATGATCCTCAGGCGCATGCATGACTACGTCCACTACATCACCCCGCAGTTTTCCCGCACTGACATCAATTTCCAGCGCGTTCCCACCGTCGACACTTCCAATCCATTCGCCACCACTTCCATCCCGACCAGTAATGAGAGCTTTACAGTCATTCATGTCAGTAATCATGACAAGTTACCGGTGAATTTTGACGATCTATTGACTGCGCTGGGCGGCTCCTTCATGACCCGGCCGGACACCATCGTAATCCAGGAGCTGTACACGACCTCCGCCATGCAGCTCATCATCACGCCGGCGATTAACAGGCTCATCGAACAAAGGAATGTCGTGAGTCTGTAATCGCAGGTATGGATATACACTTCCGGCAGCGGCGCTGATTTAGCGCGCCGTCAGCTTGACGTTTGGCGTGCTGGCAAGCGCCGGATCCGGGACGTGCACCGCTTGGGCGCTGTATAATTGCGGCTGGAATTTGACAAAGCGCCTGCCTGGGCGGTTAATAGCAGGGGCCGGTCCAGTCTCCATACAAACAACGACAGGAGAACCATATGCGCTCTATCCTTGTGCTGAATCCGAAAGGCGGTTGTGGCAAGAGTACCCTGGCCACCAATATCGCCGCTTATTTTGCCCTGCAACAGAAAAAGGTTGCGCTGGCGGATTGCGATCCGCAGTGTTCCAGCAATGACTGGCTGGCCGTGCGGCCGGCGAGCGCTGTCAGTATCGGTGTCGCGACCTTGAAAGAGGGCAAACTGCAGGCGCCGAGAGGCACCGAGATCGTCGTGATCGACAGCCCGGCCGCAACCCACGGCAAGCGCCTGGCTGGTTTTATCCAGGCCTGTCAGACCCTGGTGATCCCGATGGTGCCGTCC
>JACVQI010000193.1 GCA_015661095.1 Gammaproteobacteria bacterium | reverse complement strand
CGCTCGACAGATACGGCGTGCCATGATATCCCGTCTGAATGTCGCCATGACCGCCGGTTTCCCCTTGCTGCAAGTCCTGGTGCCATTATCACCGCTATTAGGACTGATCGGTACCGTCAGCGGTATGCTGGAGGTTTTCGACTCCATGGCTTTGCGTGGCTCCGCCGATGCGCGGACCATGGCCAGCGGTGTTTCCCATGCCATGATCTGCACCATGACCGGCCTGGCAGTCAGTATTTCCGGTCTTTACCCGGTGCATTATTTCAGAACGCGGTCGCGCCTGGAGACAGAACTCCTGGCGGATCGCTTTACTTTTTGAGAATTTTTCATGCGACTACGCCGTCATATACAGGAACAACATGAATCCTCCCACGGTATAGACCTGGCGCCGATGTTGGACTTCGTCTTGAATCTCCTGATTTTCTTTATTATTACCGCTATTTTCGTCAAAGAATCGGGTCTGCTGGTCAATCGGCCCACCAGCATTAGCACAGACACCAAAAGTGAAAGTATCGCCATCCAAATCCTGGATACTGGCGAAATTTATGTCGATAATCGCGTGGTCGATGCCCGTGCGGTGCGCGCCAACGTCGAACGGATGCATGCCGTTAACCCCCAGAGTGGCGTATTGATCCTGGCTGATGAAAACGCCCCGACCGGCACCGTGGTTCAGGTAGTGGATCAGGTACATCTGGGTGGTATCTGGAACATCACCTTTAGTACCAGCGAATAGCCGAATATGCAATCCCGTCGCCATACTCCTGAGACTGAAGAACACGGCATCGATCTGGCGCCGATGCTGGATTTCGTGTTGAATCTGCTGATATTTTTCATTATTACAACATCATTCATCAAAGAGGCGGGAATAACAGTGTTTAAGCCGGAAGCAGTAACCGCCGAACACCGGGAATCGGGAAATATCCTGATCGCCATCCGTGAGAATGGCGAAATCTGGATGGATCGGCATCCTGTTGACATCCGCCAGGTCAGGACGCTGATTGAACGCCTGCATATAGAACGCCCGGATGATACCGTGGTCATCGTGGCGGATCGCGAATCGCATGCCGGCATTGTCGCCAATGTCATGGACGAAGTAAGACAGGGCGGGATCAAGGAGGTTTCCATCGCAGCTGATCCGGGCTCGTAGGTATATAGGGACAAATTATGTTCGCAATTAGATTTCCATTGGCAATGATGTTATCGCTTCTGCTGGCCGGCACTATTTTCTGGGCCTTGTGGACGCTAATCAACCAGGATTCCAGCGTCGGCAAGCTGCTACAGGCTACACGCATCGAATTTACCCGGATGCGTAAAGACACACAGGTTGAAAGCAAACGTGACGAGAAAGTCGAACGGGAAAAACCGAAAGTAGCGCCGGAAGTACCGAAAATGTCCATGGCGATGTCCGGAGTGGACAATATAGTCGCTATACTGAATCCTACCATAGACCCGAACAGCGCCATGCGTGGTCTCAGTCTTACAGCTGGTTCAGATCGTGATGTTATTCCGCTGGTACGTATCAACCCTGAGTATCCACAGCGTGCCTTGAGCCGGGGTATAGAAGGCTGGGTAATAGTGCAATTCACCATTACCGCAGCTGGTACAGTCAAGGATCCCAAGGTCGTGGATGCGGATCCCAAGGGTATCTTCGACGATGCCGCTATCAAGTCGATTCTGCGTTGGCGGTACAATCCCAAGGTAGAAGAAGGCGTGGCCGTGGAGCGAGTAGGTATACGCACTTTGTTAAGGTTCCAGATCGAGCAATAAAATCATGCGAGAAACTATCAATAAGATACTGTGTGTTGTAATGACCAGTGTGTTACTAGCAGGGATTCCATGGCAGTTGGCGCTGGCGCAGCAGAAAGCCGAGAGTAAAAGCAAAGAGCCGCCGCCGGTGGTCGATGCAAAAACCGGCAAGATTTTGAATGAAGCCATCGAACTCCTGAATAACGAGAAATTTGAAGATGCCAAAAGAACCCTGTCAGGACTTAAACTCGATACCTTAAGCCCTTATGAACGGAGCCGTGTCGAACAGATCTACGCATCGATAGAACATAGTCAGGGAAATTATGACAAAGCCCGTTCGCATTTTCAGGCGGCGATAGCGGCCGGCGGTCTGAACGAACAGGAAACGAAGGAAATCAAGTATTTTATCGCACAGTTATACATATCCGAGGAACGCTGGAAGGAAGGCGCAGCTGCACTTGAGGAGTGGTTTAAATCGACGGATAAGCCGAACTCGGCGGCTTATTATCTGCTGGCAATCTCTTATTATCAGATGGGGGATTTTGTTAAGGCAACAGCGCCGGCGCAAAAAGCCGTGGAACTGTCCGAAAAACCGCAGGAAACATTTTTACAATTGTTGATGTCCCTGTACATGGAGCGGGAACAATACACCGCCGCGATTCCCCTGCTGGAACAACTCATCGCCCTGGTGCCGGAGAAAAAAACATACTGGTTAACCTTGTCATCCATCTATGGCGATAAAGAGGATTATGATAATGCCCTGGTGATGATGGAAGTGCCATTTAACGCCGGTCTGCTGAGCGATGCTTCTGAATATCACCGTCTGGCTGATTTATTGATGGTTGCCGGGATTCCTTACCGGGCCACGCAGGTATTGACGAAAGCCGCCAAAGACAAAAAAGTCGTAGAAGACCAGAAATATTATGAAAAACTGGCAAATGCCTGGATCGCGGCGCGGGAATTTGACGAGGCTGCCGGTCCGCTACAGCGGGCAGCACAAATTTCGAATAACGGGAATATCTATGTACGTTTGGGTGAGGTGCACGTCCAGCGCGAGAATTGGGATGATGCGGCCAGTGCCTTTCAAAATGCCCTTAATAAAGGCGGTCTTAAAGAGACGGGATATGCCAATCTTATGCTTGGAATATCGCTTTATAACCAGAAAAAGTACAGTGAAGCCCTGTCTGCCTTCCGTCGAGCCCAGTCATCGCCCAAGGAACGAAAATCGGCGGACGGATATATCTCCCTGATCCAAAGCAACCAGGGGTGATAGGGATAAAAACCATGTCGATGAGAATTGCATTATCTTTAATCTTCGCTTGCAGCATCCAGTTTGGGTGGACGGACGCTACACAGGCTGCAATCAATTTTGATCAATTACTGCAGCAAACCCGGAATATGCGTGCGGATGAGGCCAAGCAATCCGCACAGCGCCTGACCAATTTTAAAAATGACTTAGCCAGTCAAGAACGTAAAGTGAACGAAGCATCGGCAAAGCGGAGTGCGGCCGAGGCGAACAGTAATGCTTTGTCAAAACTATTTGATGCAAACGAGGCGCACATCAAGGAACTTAAAATGTTACTTGACCAGCACCAGGGAAATCTGGGGGAATTATTTGGTGTGACCAGACAAATCGCCGGCGATGCTGCGAATGTATTGCAGGAATCGCTGATTTCCGTGCAGTTTCCCGCTGACGAAGGCGAGGAAGATCGGGTGGCCTTCTTACGCCGTGAAGCCGGCGCCAAGGAGTTGCCATCGATATTAGAACTGGAGAGGATCTGGTTCGAGTTGCAACGCGAGATGACGGAAAGCGGCAAGGTGGTCCGTCTTACCACCGATATCCTGCAGATGGATGATAGCTCCAAGAAAGCGAATGTCGTGCGTATAGGTTCCTTTACCGCTGTCGGTGGCGAGGATTATTTCGCTTACCTGCCGAGCAGGCAGACACTGGCTGTGTTATCGGGCAATGTTGACGGCAGATTGCAAAATATCGCGGAAGAATTAACGAATACGACCTCCGGAGACAAGTATATGCCGGCAGTGGTCGACCCCGCGAGTGGCGCGTTGTTGTCTATGTATGTACAACGCCCGAATATTCTGCAACGTATCCAAGCAGGACAACTGGTCGGTTATATCATTATTGCCGTCGGGGTTATTGGCGCCCTGGCCGCGATATTCCAGTATATCTATCTGTTTATTATGCAGTATAAGGTCGCACGGCAGCTCAAGGATCTAAAACATCCCAATGCGAATAACCCGTTGGGACGACTGCTGTTGGCGATTAAGTATAATTCCGCTACCACCGATGACAGCACTGAGGTAATCGATTTACGTATTTCGGAAGCCGTCTTGCGTGAAGTGCCCAAGATCGAACGCTTCAGCCGGTCCGTTGCTGGGTTTGATAGGTACTGTTATCGGCATGATTATCACCTTCCAGACCATCACCGCTTCCGGTGCCAGCGATCCAAAGTTGATGGCGAATGGTATTGGACAGGCGATGATTGCGACCGTGCTTGGTCTCGGTATCGCCATACCCTTATTGTTTGTAAACGCCGGTCTCACATCCGTGTCACGCCAACTGGTACAAATTTTGGATGAAAACAGTACCGGTTTGCTGGCCGATCGTATCCGTGCCAAGAAACTTTAATTAATCAGGAATCACACTCGAACTGATACTTCTACGCGTTCAGGCGATCAATCGCTACCCTGGGACTGCTGCATCAATGCCAGGATGAATCGACTAAATTCCGGATCTTCGCCGCGCAGCAGATCGTTCAGCGCATTCCGGAAATCGCCGCGCTGACACCACTCCCGCATATAATCCTCCC
>JACVQI010000192.1 GCA_015661095.1 Gammaproteobacteria bacterium | reverse complement strand
TCCCGATCGACGATTAACGCCCAACGCTTTTTGGATCCGAGCAATACCTGACTCGCGCCGGCTTTGCGAAGTTCATAGCTGTCCTTGCCGGGCAGATCGATCTCGAAGGTGTGATGGGTATGTTTGATCACGCCGATACGCAAGCCCCGGCGGCGGAACAGCATGATGATCTGCGTTAGCAGGGTGGTCTTGCCGGTGCCGCTGTAGGCCGCCAGACCGACCAGGGGTATGTTCGTTTTTATCACTGTTAGCGCTTCTCGAATACCGCTTCTATTTGCTCGATATCTTCGGGTGTATTGATATTGATAAATGCATCAGGTTCATCGGAAAAATCCACTGTCGCCAGTTTGTGCCGGTCGAACCATTTGCTGATTTTGCGTTCGCCGCTGTCCAGAAAAGCGAGTAGCGAGTCCAGCAGGTTGGTCTGCATGAGTGCGAACACCGGCTGTATATATTCGCCGTCGTGGGCCACGCTGATCTCGGCCTGTTCCCGGATCAGGCCATTATACAACCTCTGCACCAAGTCGGTCGGTAGATTGGGTGAATCACAGGGTACGGTCACCATGTAGTCCCTGTCGACCACGCACATGCAACTGGCCATGCCGATCAGGGGGCCGTGGTAACCAGAAATCGAGTCGACCACCATGGGGATTCCGTAGGATTTATAACTGTCGAGATTACGATTGATATTGATAATCAATGAACTGACCTGTGGCCGCAAGCTATTGATGACGTGTTCAATCAACGGTTTCCCCGCGACCTTGAGCAGGCCCTTGTCTTGGCCCCCCATCCGTCGTGCCATGCCGCCCGCCAGGATTATGCCTGTGATCTGATGTTTCAAGCCATGTCCGCTTTTACTGGAGGGTCCGACGCCAGCGGCGCCGGCAGGCCCACATCGAATACGACATTATCCCGGCCGTGATAAATCAGGAAATGCCTGCCTTTCGCCCGCGAAAACAAGGTTACCCCGAAATCCTGGGCCAGCTTCAGTCCCATCTGCGTGATACCGGAGCGTGACAGCAGCGCCGGGATCCGCATCTGTGCGACTTTCATCACCATCTCGGACGTGAGGCGGCCGGTGGTATAAAACAGTTTATCCTGTCCCGGGATGTCTTCCAGCCACATCCGACCGGCGATGGCATCGACGGCATTATGCCGGCCGACGTCCTCGACGAAACAGAGGATCTCCGCGCTGCTGCAAAGCGCACAACCATGCACCGCACCGGCACTTTTATAAACGTCGTTATAGGCATTGAGGTTCTTTAACAACTGATAGATGGTGGATTGTTTGATAAGCGGCGATTGCAGGTGGATGTTCTGCAATTGTTCGAGAACATTGCCAAACACCGTACCCTGGCCGCAGCCGGTGGTGATGATGCGCGGTCCCAGATTTTCCTTCCAGGCCGAACTTTCAGAAAAGGTGGTGACGACGGCGGCATTGACATCCCATTCCACTTGCACCGATTTGATTTCGGTTATGTCGGATATCAGACCCTGGTTTTTGATATATCCTAGTGCCAGCAGCTCAGGAAAATTGCCGAGTGTCATCAGGGTGACAATCTCATGCCGGTCGATGTAAATGGTCAGGGGCCGTTCATCCGCGATATGCATCTCGCGGACATTTTGATATTCATCCACGGCGGTGACGGCAATGGTCGGGTCCAACCCGGTGTCAGTCAGTTCCGGGCGGAACTTGGAAGGCATGTCAGCCTCCGGTGGAATTCATGTGGCGGAATATGACTGGCTTGGCGCTCAGGTCAAACTCATGTCCCTTCGGTTTGATGTCCATGGCTGCGCGGATGGCCTGTTTTAACCTGTCCATATCGCCGGGATGACTGCGGATTACATGCCGCAGATCAACCGAGTGTTCCTGTCCCAGGCAGAGCAGCAACCGGCCCTCACAGGTCAGGCGCACCCGGTTGCAGGTTTCGCAAAAATTGTGACTGTGTGGCGAGATGAAACCGATCCGGGTGTCGCTGTGATCCGTGAGCTTGTAATAGCGGGCCGGACCGCCGGTCGATTCGGTAGTGGGGATCAGGGTGTAAATGGCTTCCAGATCGCGGCGGATGGCATCGCTGGAGTAATAGGCTTCGGCCCGGTCATGGGTGCCGACATGGCCGAGCGGCATTTCCTCGATAAAGGTGATGTCCAGTCCTTTGCTGATGGCAAACCTGACCAGGTCGACGATCTCATTATGATTGCGATTTTTCAGGATGACGGCGTTGATTTTTATTTTCTCGAAACCCGCGGCCTGGGCAGCGTCGATACCGGCCAGGACCTTGCTCAAATCGCTGATATTGATGCGATCGACACCGGCGGCTTTCAGATCGGCGGCCAACAGCGGCAATTGTGAACCATTGGTAGTGGTAACGAGTTCCTCCAGACCGGGGAGCTGCCCCAGATTCTGGAATAATTGCAGGACATTTCTCCGCACCAGCGGTTCGCCGCCGGTAACACGGATCTTGCTGACGCCCAGTTCGACGAAGGCCCGGCCGATCAGGGATAATTCCTCCAGGGTCAGTAGTTGAGCCCGGGGCACAAAGTTCATTTCCTCTTCCATGCAATAAATGCAACGGAAATCGCAGCGATCGGTGACGGAAATGCGCAGGTAATTGACCGTTCTGCCGAATTTATCGATCAAGATGTCGGAATTTGTTGCCGTGACTGACATGATGGGTGCTTTTTAATATCCTACTAATTTACTCAGCTTTGATTGTAACGCGTTTTCAGTGAAATCTGAATATGTTAAGTCACCATCCTCTAAAATAAATCGATTATCGCCATAGTCTGTAGGGATGTTCTATCAGCTTGACGTTGTAATAGCGTGGATCGTCGGATACTTCGGCGCCCAGCCAATCGGGTTTGAGAAATTCTTCATCCGCGGTATCCAGTTCGATCTCGGCCACCACCAGTCCGGCATTATC
The DNA here is from genome assembly GCA_015661095.1 of Gammaproteobacteria bacterium. Classification (GTDB taxonomy): domain Bacteria; phylum Pseudomonadota; class Gammaproteobacteria; order Eutrophobiales; family Eutrophobiaceae; genus JACVQI01. Next base: position 3,927 of record JACVQI010000192.1, on the reverse strand, counting down.
GCCCTCGAACACATCGATCTCCCACAGGTGCTGGTCCTGTGGCACGAAAAAACGGGTTTTTTCGATAATGGGCCCTAAACACAGATGGTGCAGGATATATTGTGCGTCAGCTCCCGGGATCGGGTATTCGAATTCCGTGCGCGTGACTCCGAGGGTCATACTCTTGATACTGAGAAAGGCCTGGTCGCCCATCAGCCTGACTCGCACCGAGCCGAGTTCTGTGTTGGCAAGATAACCCTGGGCGATCAGTTGCTGCCTGCTCACCTGTTCCCGCCAGCGGTCATTTTTCAATAAGAATTTACGCTCGATTTCCGCTGCCATAACAGTCAATTCATTGGACTGGAAAGCTATTTCCAGTGTCTGTCCGGTTTATTCCAGCTCCCTGACCACGCGAATGCCGATATGGTCGTAGGCCTGATCCGATTTGAATTTGTCCCGTTTCGAATGCCGGATCGAGTCTTCCGGACTGAAATAGGAGCCGCCACGCACCGCCCGGAACACGCAATCACCTCCAACCCAGACCTTACCGTTTGTTGGGGCTTTGGTGTAATCTTCATGCCAGCAGTCTTCCACCCACTCCGCGACATTGCCGGCGGTGTCATAGACGCCAAAGGGATTGGGTTTGAAACTGCCCACAGCCGTGGGTTTTTTCGGATCGTAAGGAGTGCTGCAACCCAGTTGGCAATGTGCCATATCGGGTTCCATATTGTAGCCCCACCAGTGTGGCGACTTTTTGCCGGTGCTGGCGGCGTATTCCCATTCCGCTTCCGAGAGCAGGCGGTAGGTAGCTCCGGTTTGTTCACCCAGCCATTGGGCATAATAATAGGCGTCATCCCAGGTCACGAATATGACAGGGTGTGTTTTTCTGTCCAAAAAGAGATTGTCGGGTAACTTGCGGCCAGCCGCATTGGCGAACTGATCATATTGTTCAAAGGTGATCTCGAATTTACTGACGGCGAGCTTCTTAACCTTGACGGTATGCCGCGGGCGCTCATCCCCATGTCTGGATGAGCCCGGACTGCCCATTTCGTACTCTCCACCCCGGATGACTATCATGGCTGGCCCTGCGGATCCGTTTTTCAGGGTATCGTGGAATTCAGAGCCATCCGCATAGCTGGTGCCCGCCGCCGTGGGAGCCGTGCTTGCAGTCGCCGTCTCGCTGACGGTCGCTGGTTTTTCTGGTGTGGTTGCTTCTGTTGTTGCCGTTGCAGCTGGTGTGGTCTCCTCATCCGTTTCAGTTACTGGTTCCGTCGCTGCTTCTTCCTCCGTATCCGCCGGAGCGGTACTGACTTCCGCGGTGGCGGGCCCGGCGTCCTGCTTGCCGCCCTGCATCATGAACACACCGACTCCGATGCCGATAACGACCACCGCGGCGATGCCGATCACGATGCCGGTTTTACCTCCCTTTTCTACTGCTGCGGACTGCGGTTCGGGTAACGGAGTGACAGTGGGTTCTGGTGTTAATTGTTCATCATAGTTCCTGTTCGTGTCCGCCACTGGGGCAGGTGCTGGTGCTGCCGCGACCGCTGCTTCCGCTTTTTCCTTGATATTGACGACGACAGCAGTGGTATTGTCCTGTTTCGGCATATTGGTGTCCTTAACTGCCTGTAACAAGGTTTCAGCACATTCCTTCGGTGATCCTGACCACTCCGAGAACTGGATTATTTTGCCGGCACTGAGTGTATCCATACCATCACTGCAGATCAGGACTCTGTCACCAGGACGCAGTTCGAATGGTGTTACCGGCACGTCAATCTCATTGATTTCGTCACCGGTGACCGCGCTCATCAGCATGTTTCTGGCCAGCCCCTGTTCCGGTTCAACCGGGGTTCCGGCCGCAGCCATGCGATCGAGGAAGCCACCATAGCTATGGTCGGCGTTTTTCTTGCTTAATTCCTTGTTGCGTAACAGGTAGAGATGGCTGTCACCGACACTGGCCCACCATAAATTATTACCTTCGAGGATGGCTGCCACCATGGTGCAGCCCATGCCGGCGAGAGCGGGTGTTTCCTTGACCGTTTCCCTTATGGAGGAATTCGCCTTGAGAACGGCTTGATGCAGGACTTCCCCCGGATGTTCCGTGGGATAGTTGGACGATACGTGTTTGCTGAATGCCTGTACTGCCATGTTACTGGCGACATTGCCGGCGGCGTGGCCGCCCATGCCGTCCGCGACTATAACCAGGGCGCTGGGTTTGCCATCCTTATCCGTCATGTGAGTGATCAGGTAGGCATCTTCCTGATAATCGCGTGCGCCGTCGTATTGTGACCCAGCCAGGTCAAATTGAATTGCCATATTTATCCCCGGAAATTGCTGATATGAAAGTGTTCAGTCGTTATTTATTACTTGTTGCTGGTCCCTTTAATTTATACGTCCCCGGGCGGACTACCGTGGTTCCGACCGTCAATTATTATCGTACCAGTACCAGGATGTTTTATACAATAAATTGTTGATTTATTTTCAGAAAATTGCCTCAATAATCACTTGCGGAGCCCATCTGGAATATATATTGAATATTCATAACTTAGGATAATAACTTAATTTTATCTCTACCAGTGGAACCGCACGCTCGTGAACGTCAGGGCAGCATGACTGATACAACATTTGTTTTTCGATGTTTCTGAATTTTTACCGGCGTCGCAATCCTGAAGACTACGGCTATATTCTCGCGCAAGGCCATCCTGAGTGCCTATATCGTGCTCGGCGTCATGCTGGGCCACTTGGGTTAAACGTATAAAGGGTTTTTGTAGATTTTTTTCTTTACACTTTTAACTTTTTACTTTTAACTGTTTCTCATGAGCAAAGCCCTGGATTATCTGTTGCAGGCCCGGCCGGAAGCCATGCGGCTATATTTTGGATTTCTGAAGGAGGCCGGCAAACATCTGGATTCGAAGACCCGGGCTATCATCTCCATTATCACGAAGGTCGATAATCAGACTGAGGCAGGGTTTCAGCAATACCTGCGGCGGGCTCTGCGCGCCGGCGTCACGGCGAATGAAATTATCGATGCCCTGCTGTGCGCATTTCCCAGCCTGGGCCTGACTAAAATCACCTGGGCCATGGATCAGTTACTGGCGCTGGATCTGCCGGAATTCCGGCTGGAAAATCTGGCGATCGGCGCAACCTGGCATGACGTGACGGCCGCGACAGAATTGGTGCAGGCACAGGCCACAAGTTTTCGTATCGATGGCAAATTCATCTATGTTTATACGCAGCAGGAATTAATCTCTGTTTATGACGGTATCTGTCCCCATCAAGCCACGCTAATCGAAGCGGATAGACTGTCGGGCTGTCATTTGACCTGTCCCCGGCATCAATGGAAATTCGATCTGACAACTGGTGTGTGTGTAGAAGTGGGTGATAAGCCTTTAATGCGACTCGAACATAAACTGGATAATGGCAGGTTGTATGTTCGCTGGTGACATGAACTAACGAGCTCTGAGATATCCTGGCAGTATTTGCTCAGAGCCGATCTAATAATATTGTCTTATGCAGTTGTTGCCGGTTTGCTAAAGTCCAGCATGATTTCTGCAATCACAGTTTGGCAAGCCGGTTTTTCGCCTGATCCGTTAGTCCGGCCGGATCGAAGCGGTATTGGTAATGCAGCCGCAGGGCCTGCTCGATCCGGACATTGGCTAACCTGTAGTCACAGCGAATGAGCCAGGCATGCAGGGTTTCGCCGTTCCGGCGTTTATGCCCCAGGCCTTCGATATGGTTCACCAACCGGTAAAATTCCGAATCCATGCCCGGGTTGAGCATTGATTTACCGGTGCCTGTTTTTTTTCGCACGGTCAGTACACGTTCCTTGATATACAGGCGCCAGGCCAGAATTAAGGTCAAGGGAATCAGCAGCCAGAGCAGTTCGAATTCACTTTTTTCTTCATCCTCGAGTTCATCTTTGGTTTGCCAGCGCGAAAATTTGTATCG
>JACVQI010000035.1 GCA_015661095.1 Gammaproteobacteria bacterium | reverse complement strand
CGCTTTGGCCGCTGCATCTGGCGAGTCGCTACGAGGAACTTGCCGTGAATGGCATCATCATCGAACGGTTCTCCAGGATCGCGACGTGGCTCGTACCGGTGATCTTTCTAGCGGGCCTTGCGCTCTCTGTAGCGCTGCTGCCGGACCTCGCCAGCCTGCGAAAACCTTACGGTTTGCTACTGCTGGCGAAGGTGACGGGATTTGCAGCGTTGCTGGCGCTCGCCGCGCTCAACAAATGGCGTCTGGGGCCGTCAATTGCCAATGGGAGCGCGGGGGCGCTCGGCAGCTTTCGGCGCTCGGTGTTCGTCGAGTGGGTATTGATCGCTGCCGTGTTGGCTGTGACAGCGGTAATGACGGCCTTGTTTTCACCGCGGCACTGAGTGGACCGCCCTGGCAAATATTTTACGATGAGAGAATATGGCTGATGCAACAGACATCTGACGCGCGAGAATTGGACTTGGCGCTGCTGTTCACGGATCTGTCCGGATACACGGCGCTTACGGAAATCCACGGCGCCCTGACCGCATCCGACATTGTGTTGCAGTTTTGCCGTCTTGCCCAAGCATGTCTTGAACCGGGGGTGAGGTTCATAAACAGTATCGGTGATGATGTTTTTTGCGCGGGAGATGATGCACTCGCTGTCGTGGGCAGCGCGCTCAAGCTGCGCGATGCAGCGGAAAATGAGCCTTACTTCCCCCGCATCCGCATGGGCATACACCGCGGCCCGATTATAGAGCGTGAAGGCAGGTTGTTCGGCGCGCCAATAAACTTGACGTCCCGTCTTGCGGACAATGCCCAGGGTGGGCAGATTCTCTGCAGCGCACCGATTGCGGAGGCGGTACGCGTGCTGGCCGAGATCGAGGTCCGTCCGGCGGGCGAGCGACATTTCAAGAATGTTGCGCGTCCCGTGAGCGTATTCGAACTGGTGCGGTCGGTGGCGGCGCGGGTGCCTGGCGCCGTTGATCCGGTATGCCGCATGCAGGTTGAAATCGGGCGCGCAGTGGCGGTAATTGAATACGCCGGGGCAGCTTACTTTTTCTGCTCACCGGAATGCGCACGAGCATTTCGCGAGTCGCCCGACATTTACTTGGCGGCTTAGGTGGTTGTATGAGTGACAAAAACCATATAATTGATCCACAGGCATTGAATCACGATGTTCTGACTGATCCGGCGCGAGGGTTGAGCGGCGTGGAGGCGGAGCGCCGTTTCCCGTCTGACGGTCCGAATACCCTGGCCCGCGCCGCGCCGGTTTCTCCGCTGGACATCTTCGCCGCGCAATTTGGTAGCATCGTAATATGGATACTGGTGGGCGCCGCTCTTGTCTCGCTGGCGCTCGGAGAGACGGCGGAGGGCGTCTCGATTGGCGAATCCGGGTGGAGATGGAGAATCCGATAATAATTTCTATTATTTCCCGGTTTGTCGGGCGAGAGTTTGCAACCTCGCCGGCAGGTATTGTTTGAGTAGCGGTCTAATTGTCCCCTGGAGAGAGTTGCGATCTTGTACTGGCGTAGCAATACTTTATCGTAAGCAGCCCTTTTGGCCGGATTGCGCTGGATATGGTAAGCCTGGGTAATCAGGCTGGTGTTCCAGTTTTCACCGCCCAAATCGGGATGCATCTTCATTTTCTGCAACAGCGTCCGGTAGTTGGCTTTAAGCATGTCCGGCGTGGCGTCAGGCTGCGATTGGAGGATGCGATAATAGTTACTGCAATTATTTTTCATTGTTTTGCGCCATCGGGTCCCGGGTTGCAATTAAGCTGGTGCTGCCGTTATATCGGCTCCAGCGGGTGAAAATTAAAGTCGCTGACGTCCGGGCAATGCGGAAGATAACAGTCGCCGTTTGTGGAAATGGTTTATCCGGTCTGTTCAAACGTGGTCATCATGCCGTAATGGTCCGACAGCGGATTGTCGGTGTCAGTCAGCACGATGGTGGCAGTTACAGGCATTATCAATCTGGACAGGGCGGAATTGATAAAGATATGGTCTATCTTCTGCGGTGGCAGATGATTCTCCCCACCATTGGCGACCAGTGGATTGTCCGGATCCCAGGTATAGCCTTCGCCGCCGACGGTGGTAAAGGTATCGATATAACCGGCCTGCAGCACCTGCCAATAATTGCGGTACGAAGTATGCGGGCCGGCGTTCAGGTCCCCGACCAACAAGACTTTATCCAGCGCATGTATATAAGACAGTATCTGTTCGATCTGGCTGGAGCGGATATTTTCCATGCGGTCGTGTTCCGGTTGGGCGTGCACCCCCCCGGCCGTGGCGTGGAAATTGATCAGATTTACTTGACCGAGTTCCGGGATCATGACGGTACTGTGATAAAAACCCTTGCTGGTGAAGATTTTTTCTTCCGGCGCCGCCCGCTGGAAACGGATTAGTTTTTCATCCGTTAAAGGAAATCGCGAAAGTGTCAATAATTCGTTTCCCAGTCGGAACCGTGACCTGCGACTGCTACAGCCGGTAACGTAGGGAAATTCCGCAGCCAGTCGTTCGATTAACAACTGTTGCAAGTCACGATGAAATACTTCCTGTAAAAAGATGATGTCCGGCCGCAGCGAGACTAATGCCGGTATCAGGCGTTGCAGGCGTTCCGGGGCGGATGCTACCGGACAATAGACGGAATGGTTAAAGATTCTGACATCGAGCAGGGCGGCGTTGAATGTCAGTATGGACAGCATTGCTTCAGCAGGTGACGAGGTTTTATACTATTGTATATTGTTTACATTAATGCTGTCTTCGACTAATCTTCAGACTTCAGACCGGAAATTATCCTGGGGGAGACAATGCGTGTTAATAAGCTGATCCTGTTCGTCCTGACCTTCCTGGCTACCGTTAATTGTAATGCGGCTGATCTGGTCCTGGAGCCGCAAGCTATGCTGTATTACCGGGTTACCTTCGGTGGGAATCGTGCAAAGCAAACGCAACCGACCTTCGGCTTTCGCCTGGACCGAACCCTGCATGAAAAAAACAAGCCGGTAGATTACCGGCAGTTATTCCAGCAGCAAGCAGTCCTGGATTTTAAAATGAACCAGAATGGTGCCGAGTCGCTGACCATCGCGGGCGTTGATTATCTCAAGCAATACCGCTTAATGCGTGCCGCCGAGGAAGAGTCAGCCGCAGCTTCGGACAGTGAAGCAGAGACAACGGCTGCACCGCCTGCCGAAGAATCCGCCCCGGCTGCGGAGGAGGCAACGGCGGAAGCAGCTACAACGGAAGAGGCAACTGCGGAAGAAGCGACAGCCGAAGAGACTCAAGCTGAAGAAGCAACGGCAGAAGAGGCGACGGCGGAAGAAGCTACAACGGAAGAGGCAACTGCGGAAGAAGTACCAGTTGAAGAAGAACCTGGTTTCTTCGAGAATATGCCGGAGATTGTTGAAGAGAGCCAGCACTTTGGTCTGTTTATAGGTGCTTTGATAGGGATCGTTATCGCCGCCGGCTCCTTCTAGGTGACTGATATTGCTTGAATTGCCGTGGACGTTACCCCAGCGTGCTAGATACCCATGTTGCTCAGGGTAACCATGATGTCATTTAGGATGGCGGTGGCCCGCGGGTGATCGGATTCAAACTGGCGGATGGCGTCTTTTATCCCGCGTACCAGGTAACGGTGATGTTCCTCATCCGCCGGTTTATCGAGCTTCTTCTCGATATCACTGATTAGCAGATTCAATTTCTCCCGGGCTGCTTCATTATTGCCGGCAAGATTGATTACTTCCCGGCGCAGTTTTTCCAGTTCGTTTTGTAATTTTTTATCGCTCATGGCCGGTTGCTGGTTTTGACTCTTTCAATTACCGAGATTATAGCGTAAATAAGGTTCTGGAATGATCTAAATCAGACGATTGCCGCATTGCATACTTTTATGTTTCCATGCCCGGTATGATAATAAAACAGTTGCATGTCGCATTTGTTATTCTGACATTTATATCATTCAGTGTCCGGTCCTATTGGATGTATGCGGGCTCGAAGTTGTTACGCAACAAGGTCGTCAGAATTGTTCCACACTTCATTGATTTTTTTCTGCTCTCGACCGGCTTGATCATGGCTGTCAGCTTTTATGGCGCTTTTTATCAGCGGCCCTGGCTGTTGCTGAAGTTGCTGGGTGTATTAATATATATAGTATTGGGTAGTGTGGCGCTTAAGCGCGGTAAAACCATGAAGACGCGCATCGCCGCAGTTTTCGGATCATGGCTGGTATTTTTTTATATAGTCATCATGGCAAGGACGCATGCCGTCATACCTTATTGAGCTATTTATATGAATTCGAACTTTTCTGATTTGAGGCGTGAATATATATATTCCAGCATGAATGAAGCGGATATGGATCCTGACCCCATCCGTCAGTTTAGTCTCTGGTTTCAGAACGCGGTAGCCGCTGGACTGGATCTGCCAAATGCCATGGCACTGGCGACGGCCAGTCGGGACGGAGTTCCCTCGGTCAGGTTCGTGCTAATGAAAGGATACGATGACAGCGGGTTTGTGTTTTATTCCCATTCTGGAAGTAACAAGGGCCGGCAACTCGCAGAGAATCCGCAAGCGGCGCTGGTGTTATATTGGGCGCCGATGCATCGCCAGATCAGGATCGACGGCAGGGTGGAACGCGTGTCCGACCAGGATGCTGATGAATATTTCCAATCCAGACCCTATGACAGTCGGGTGAGCGCATGGGTAGCCAGACAGAGCAGTGTCGTGGCCAGCAGGGATTTCCTGGAACAGGAATATTATAAGATCGCGCAGGAATTTCCGGGTGAGGAAATACCCAGACCGCATGACTGGGTCGGCTATAAGGTTGTGCCGGCCAAGATCGAATTCTGGCAGGGCCGGGAAGGCAGGCTGCACGATCGCATTGAATACTTTCAAATCAGCCCCGGGTTCTGGTCCCTGCGCCGGCTGGCACCCTGATCGAATCCAGGCAACCCATGGTTGCCTGCGTTACATGTGTTCGTACTATTTGGTCGGCCGTATCGATGTCAGATAGCTGGCTAATACCATTTCGTACAGAGTTATTACGTCCTTGGGTGCCAGTTCGTCATCGGTTTTTCTGGCCAGCAGGCCGGCAGTCAGTATCGCGGCAATTACATGCTCTTCGTTCATTATTGTTCTCCTCTGTTAACTACTAATTAAGCTGCTTATCGGTCGAGTGTATGGCAACGGCATAAATTTGTGAAGTGCTGTGCCGGATGAGGATCGGCTGTCCCGATTGATGCGCATTTTAATCGCTCGCCCTTGTACGGACGGCTATTTTGCCTATATGTCTATTTCATATATCTTTTTAATCAGAGGCTGATTTTGCTTGCGTTTGGTATTGGGAATCGTCTGCCGGTGTCCGTAAGGTTTCCAGGCGGGAGCGATGACATTGGGCATATCGGAACGCCCCAGCAGCCTGGCCGGAGCAATGGTAAATTCGCCAAACCGTTCATTGATCAAATCCATGGCCTTGTTCAACCGATAGGCGCCGGTATTGTCTGCCGCGAAGAAATCCATCTGTCCCCTGACCGGACGGGGATCGAGCGCCACGATTTGCACCTGGTACACCCCTTCCCCCTGCCAGTGATGTTGCAACACGCTATGACATAATTTGATCAGCGGCCGGCTGTCATTGGTCGGGGACTCCGTCCTGAATTTGTTGCCCACCCAGTTGTCCAGACAACGCAGTCCGACAAAATATTTTTGCGCCTGCATGGCGTGTTGCCGGAGACGGGCGGCGACCTTCTCCGCCATATGGATGAGATACATGCAGAGCAGGTCCCGATCTCTGGTGTCAGGCGGGACGACCTTGCCATGGCCCACGGATTTGGGGGCATTGATGTTGCTTTGCACCCGGTCCGGGTCTTCGCCCCGGCACATGTACCAGATGCGGCGGCCGGGATTGCCGAAACGCCGGCCCAGGACGCCGATGGGCAGGCGGGCCATGTCACCGCAGGTAAACACGCCGCGTTCGGCGAGAAAGGCGCCTATCCCCTGGTTAATCCCGCATAAACTGGTTACCGGTACGTCCCGCAGCCGCGCCTTCGCTTCCCAGGGCGGGATCAGGACCAGGCCGTCCGGCTTCTGTAGTTTGGCGGCATATTTGGCGGTGGTCTTGTCGCCGCTGACGCCAATGGAGCAGGAGACACCGGAGACTGTGAATACCCTGTTTTTGATTAAGCGGGCGATATGCTCCGGCGGACCCCAGAGGCGCTGGCAATGGGTCACGTCCAGAAAGGCCTCATCAACGGAGAAGACCTCCACGTCCGGGGTGATGTCATGCAGCACAGCCATGATCCGGGTGGAGACCTGGGCATAACGCTCCGGCCGCGCCGGGCGCTGCACCAATCCCGGACAGATGCGTCTGGCCTGTTTGACGCGCATGCCAGTGTGCACGCCATAGCGTCTGGCTTCGTAAGAACAGGTGATGATACAGGTGCCGGTCAGACCGTTGGTGACAGCTACCGGTTTGCCGTACAGGCTCGGGTCATCGTGTTGTTCAATCGAGGCGAAAAAGGCGTTCATATCCATCAGTACAATCGCCCGTGGCCAATAGCCGTTGTTTTGAATGTCCACCATAGGGACATCGAAGTATAGGAGAATATTTGGAGAACATTCAATCGGGCGGGAAAAATTTGATTGGTGGGCCCGGTAGGACTTGAACCTACGACCAATGGATTATGAGTCCACTGCTCTAACCAACTGAGCTACAGGCCCTTACATAAAACCCTGCATTCCCTGATAAATATAATTTCGCTAACCATTGCCCTAAGCTCAACCTCCCTGTTTCGCTAATGGCCCGTCTCGGACTCCTCGACTCTGTCTCCTGATTCGTTCTACCTCCTGCATCCATGCAGTCGTGTCCTCGACGCTCAGCGGGAAAAAGGTCCACTGGACCTTATTTCTTATGCCGCTATGCCCAACTGAGCTACAGGCTCGAAGTAGTTACAAGTTATAAGTGATAAGTAGAAAAACGAGTAACAGTTATTCTGGAAGTCGGATTATAGGGACGAGGATCAGGAAATCAACAGGCCTGTTGATTTCCTGATCGCATGATATTTAGGTTTCCAGGAAAGTGCGCAGCTCATCGGAACGGCTGGGGTGCCGCAGTTTACGCAGCGCCTTGGCCTCGATCTGACGAATACGCTCCCGGGTGACGTCGAACTGTTTGCCGACTTCCTCCAGGGTGTGGTCGGTATTCATCTCGATGCCGAAGCGCATCCGCAGCACCTTGGCCTCACGTGCGGTAAGGCCTTCCAGTGCCGTTCTGGTCGCCCGGCGCAATCCTTCAAACCCGGCTGAGTCGGACGGTGCCTGGGTATTCATGTCCTCGATAAAATCACCCAGATGCGAATCATCATCATCACCGATAGGGGTTTCCATGGATATCGGCTCCTTGGCGATCTTCAACACCTTGCGGACCTTGTCTTCCGGCATGTCCATTTTTTCGGCCAGTTCCTCCGGTGTCGGTTCCCGGCCTTTTTCCTGCAGGATCTGTCGTGAGATCCGGTTTAATTTATTGATGGTTTCGATCATGTGTACCGGGATACGAATGGTCCGCGCCTGATCGGCGATAGAGCGGGTGATTGCCTGCCGGATCCACCAGGTCGCGTAGGTTGAAAATTTATAGCCACGGCGATATTCAAATTTGTCGACCGCCTTCATCAGGCCGATGTTGCCTTCCTGGATGAGATCCAGGAACAACAAGCCGCGATTGGTGTATTTTTTCGCGATGGAAATAACCAGTCTTAGGTTTGCTTCAACCATTTCCTTTTTCGCGCGACGTGCTTTCGCCTCGCCGATGGAGATCTTGCGGTTGATCTCTTTTATTTCATTAATGGTCAACTGGTTGTTATCGAACACGGTTTTTAAGCGTTCCTGTATCTTAATGACATCATCCTGAATCAATTTAAGATCTTTCGCGTAAGCTTTCTTCTGGGTAATCAGCCCCTTTAACCATCTGGTATTGGTTTCATTGCCGGGAAAGTTAGCGATGAACTCCTTGCGCGGCATTTTTGCGTCCTTCACGCAGAGTTTCATGATATCCCGTTCGGTTTTCCGAATATCTTCAATCAGTATGCGGACATTGTTGGTCAGCTCATCGATAAATTTTGGAGCTAGACGCAACTCCATGAAACGTTCGGATAATTTTTCCTGCAAGACCTTGGTTTTCTTGTGCTCGCGTCCGTAACGACTGACGGCTTTTGTATATTTAACATTCTCCTTGGCGATAGCCAGTATCAGGCCCCGCACCATTTCCGGATCGATTGATGATTCAGGCTCGTCGGCATCACTATCTTCATTTTCTTCATCATCCTCTTCGCTGTCACCCTCATTAGCCTCACGCAGTGCCTGCTGAATTGGAGGCGCGCCATGGTCAGGATATTCTTCGGCATCGGTAAATCCGACTATGACATCCGACAGCTTCAATTGCTCCTTATCAACCAGTACATGGGCCGAGAGCAGGTTCTCAATGGTATTCGGAAATTGTGACAGTGCGGTGAGCACCTGGTTAATGCCTTCTTCGATACGTTTGGCTATCTTGATTTCACCTTCCCTGGTCAGCAGATCCACGGTACCCATCTCGCGCATATACATGCGTACCGGGTCTGTCGTGCGGCCAAATTCATTATCAACGCTTAGCAGGGCGGCGGCGGCTTCGGCAGCAGCATCTTCGTCCGGCTCTTCCGGTTTTTCCGTCATGACCAGACTGAGGTCAGGGGGTGACTCATGCACCTCAATCCCCATGTCGTTGATCATGTTGATGATGTCCTCGACCTGCTCCGGATCGACTATGCCGTCCGGCAGATGGTCGTTGACCTCATGGTAAGTCAGAAACCCCTGTTCCTTGCCTTTGGAAATCAGGTGTTTGATTTGGGAAGCCTCGTCTTTATTGCTGCTGACTGGCTCTTCGATTTGTTCCATTACAGGTTTGTCTCTCAAGATAGTAACCTAAGTGGTTGATAATTCATTAAAAATGGCAAAAAAATAATCGATCAGTATAGCATATTACTGCACAGCAATCCAGGTGAATTCAGTTTTCCGGCGGAATCCTTGCCTTAGGATTGAGATTGCGTAACTCGGTTTTATGTTCTTCAGTCAGCTCATCCAGACTAGAAACCTTGCTGGTCTTCTTTTTTATCCTTTCTTTTCTCGACCATTCTCGCAAACTGGCAATGGCATCACTGAATTCAATCGCCAGAAATTCCTCGGAATGAATATCCACCTCATCTTTTTCATAGGGAGATTCCGCTATCGGCGCCAGTTCTGACAATCTTTTTTCATATTTGGTTCCCCGCCAGGTTTCCAGGATCCGGGCCAGGGTTATATCGGGTGTCGCCTGAATTAATTGAATCAAATCCTTTAAAAAGTCCGTTCCCGGTAGATTGATGTTCGCAAGGTCATCAAAATCCGGGATCGTCAATGCAATCTTTGGTTTGATTAATAGCAGCCTTATAACCTGGGCAAGCAGGGTTCGTTCGGTTTTACGTTGTAGCCTGGATACTTTGACCGGGTACGACTGCGGCTTCGGTTTTGTTTCCATAAGCTGCTGATCGAATATCGATTTATCCAGACTGGTCAGGCCGGCGATTTCGTCTTGTAGAAGCTGTTTGAGACTACCCTGCGGCATTTTCCGCAGATAAGGTGTTGCTTCGTGTATGAGTTTGCTTTTATGTTCTCTGATTCCCGGGTCAAAGTCCCTGGTCAGTTCGCGTAACAGATAGTCCGTCAGCGGCACGTATTTTTTCAGGTCTTCGAAGCCGACTTTGCCATGCTCCCGGACAAAGTCATCGGGGTCCTTGCCCTCCGGCATGAACAGGAAAAACACCCGCCGGCCGTCACGGAGCAGCGGCAGGCTGATATCCAGGGCGCGCCAGGCAGCCTTGCGACCGGCTTCGTCGCCATCAAAACAAAAAACGATTTCAGGCGTAACTCGAAAGATACTCTCGAGGTGATCGGCGGTGGCGGCGGTCCCGAGGGTCGCGGCGACATTACTGACCTCGTGCTGGACCAGGGCCAGGACATCCATATAACCCTCGACGACGTACAGGCGTTGCAGATTTTTCCCGGCGTGACGAGCCTGGTAAAAACCATACAGCTCGCGGCCTTTATGAAAGATTGGGGTTTCTGGTGAATTTAGATATTTGGGGGTGCCGTCATCCAGGACTCTGCCGCCGAAACCGATGACCCGGCCGCGCTGGTCGCGGATCGGGAACATGATGCGATCGCGAAAGCGGTCATAGTAGCCACCCTGGTCACGTTGAATAATCAAGCCCGCTTTCAGCAGGCGTTTTTGCGCGGCATCCGATAGTCCCAGCGCCTTGATCAGATGATCCCAGCCGGGCGGGGCATACCCGAGTTCAAATTTGGCTGCCAGTTCCCCCGTGATCCCGCGTTGTTTCAGATAATTTACAGCGCGCTCCGCCTCGGGGTGTTGTTTCAGCTGTTTGCGGTAGAACTGCACCACCAGTTCCTGCAATTCATAGAGTTCGGTCAGTTTTTGATCCCTGGCAGGACCCGCACTTCCTTCTCGCGGGACTTCCAGTCCGGCCCGGCGGGCCATTTCCTCGACCGCAGTGACGAAATCCATATGCCGGTATTCCATCAGAAATGTGATGGCGGAACCGTTCGCTCCGCACCCGAAGCAATGATAAAACTGCTTTTCCTGGCTGACCGTGAATGACGGTGTTTTTTCATCGTGAAACGGGCACAGACCTTTGTGGTTGCTGCCGGTTTTTCTGAGCGGCACAAAGCCGTCAATGATTTCGACTATATCGGTCCGGGTCAGCAGGTCGTCAATGAAGGTCTTGGGGATTTGGCCGGGCATATAAGTAAAAGTATAAACGCGCCGGTCTGATCTGGCACGGGAAGTTTCAAAGAAAAGGTTGCGTCAGCCGGTGTTCTTTCGTGGCGCGGGGATAAGCCTTGGTTCGGGCAGGGGAACAGCTGTTGGTTTTTAGCGAGTGCAGCGTTGCCGTTACGAAAGCAATTTTTTCACCAGACCGCTGACCTTGCCCATATCCGCCCGGCCCTGGACCTTTGGCTTTAACTGACTCATGATCTTGCCCATATCCTTGGCGCTGGTCGTGCCGCTGGCCGTGACCGCCTCCCGGATCAATTGTTCAATCTCGGTATCCGTCAGAGGTGACGGCATGAATTCGAGCACGACCTGCAATTCGCTGGTCTCTTTATTGACCAGGTCATCCCTGCCGCCGTTTCGGAATTGTTCGATGGAATCCCGGTGTTGCTTGGTCATCTTGTCCAAGACCGCCAACACCTGGCTGTCATCAAGTTCGATCCGCTCATCGACCTCTTTTTGTTTCAGTCCAGCCATGATCACGCGCAGGATGGCGAGGCGTTCCTTGTTCTGGCTGCGCATCGCTGCTTTTACTTCGTCGTTAAGGCGTTGCTTCAATCCGGACATGAGTGGTAGCTGGCTATGCGTGAATTAACCGGAATGGCGAAATTCTGATCCGGGTGGGGAGACGAGGTTCGGGTATTAGTACAGACGTACCTGGCGGATACTATCTTTCGACGCGCGTTTCTGGTGGCGTTTGACGGCCGCTGCGGCTTTCCGTTTTCTGACCTGTGTTGGTTTCTCGTAGAATTCCCGGCGGTGAATTTCCGCCAGTGTGCCGGCCTTTTCACACGCGCGCTTGAAGCGGCGTAAGGCGAAATCGAAAGGTTCGTTATCTCGTACTTTTACGGATGGCATATGATGTTACAGTTCCTGCTACCTTAATTGTCTGGGAAAGGTGGGAGATTTTAGTGAGAATAACGTTAAATGCAAGGCAAAATAACGTATTTAGGGATTTTTTATATAAAGTATGAATGTTTTAGGCATTGAAACCTCCTGCGATGAAACCGGCATAGCCGTCTATCATCCCGAGTTCGGCATCCGGGCGCATGTTCTACACAGCCAGGTGGATTTACACCAGGCCTATGGGGGTGTGGTGCCGGAGCTTGCTTCCCGGGATCATGTCCGCCGGACACTGCCGCTTATTCATCAGGTCCTGGAGCAGGCTGGTCTGTCCCGAACTGATCTCGATGGCGTGGCCTATACCGCTGGTCCGGGCCTAATCGGAGCTTTGCTGGTGGGAGCGGCCATTGGCCGCAGCCTGGCCTATGCCTGGGAGGTTCCTGCCGTGGGCGTGCATCATATGGAGGCCCATCTGCTGGCCCCCATGCTGGAGCTGCCGGCCCCGGAGTTTCCGTTTCTCGCCTTGCTCGTCTCCGGCGGCCATACCCAACTGGTACAGGTGGATGGTCCCGGGCAATACCTACTGCTGGGTGAAAGTGTGGATGATGCCGCCGGTGAGGCCATTGACAAGATTGCCATGATCCTGGGGCTGGGTTATCCCGGCGGACCCGCGCTGTCGGCCCTGGCGGAACAGGGGCAGCCCGGTCGCTTCCGGTTTCCCCGGCCCATGACCAATCGCCCCGGTCTGGATTTCAGTTTCAGTGGTCTGAAGACCCATGTGGTCAATACCGTCAGGGAACAGGCCGATGATGCGCAGACCCGGGCCGACATTGCCCGTGCCTTCGTCGATGCCGTCGTGGAAACCATGGTCATCAAATGCCGGCGCGCCATGCAGGAAACCGGGTTACGACAATTGATTGCCGCCGGAGGTGTGAGCGCGAACCGGCAGCTTCGATTAGAACTGGGGAAAATGGTGCAGCAGGAGGGGGGCAGGGTGTTTTTTCCGCGCCCGGAATTCTGTACTGATAACGGCGCCATGATCGCTTACGCCGGCTATCTGCGCCTGCGGGAAGGACTACGGGAGCCGCTGGCCTTTGCCGCTCATCCACGCTGGCCATTGGGCTGATGTTTAAGAAAACACTGATTAATCCAGAGTTTTCGCGTTACATGTATCTACCTTAGGAACTTCTGATTAACACAGAGGTTCCTTCCGGTACATGGATGTGCCGGCATTTTTCAAACAGGCAACTGTTCATTTTTCAAACAGGCAACTGTTTGAAAAATGGAGCAAAGTAAAAGTCACATCTTTTACTTTGCGAGCTCTGAAAAGTCCAGGAGGGACTTATTCAGAGATGCCCTTAAATACAACAGTCAATATCCGGGTAGTGCACAAAACCTGTGTCTTATGTGGTGCGGCTTTTTCCCAACCTCGGTTCGGTTCCAGCCAGTAGTCTTTTGATATTCGTCCGGTGTTTCCAGGTCAGGAAACCAGCCATCACTGTCAAACTGATCACATAGGCCGGGGATGGTGACAGCAACCAGACGTAGCCGGGCAGGGTGATGGCAGCGGTGATGGAGGACAATGATGAATATCGGAATATTAATGCCACCACTAACCAGGTGACAATGAAGGTTAATCCCACCATCCAGTGCGTGGCCAGCAGTACGCCGATCAAGGTTGCCACGCCCTTACCACCCTTGAAATGAAAGAACAGCGGGTACAAGTGACCGAAAAAGGCGGCCATCCCGGTCATGTACACTACGAGATCCGGTGCCTGCAGGATACTGGCAAGAATCACTGGCAGGACACCCTTTAACAGATCCCCCAGCAAGGTCAGGATCGCCGCTTTGCCGCCGTACAAGCGATAGACATTGGATGCACCGGGATTGCGTGAACCTTCCCGACGCGGATCACCCAGTCCCAGTAACCTGCACACTACAACGGCCGTTGCAATCGATCCGGACAGGTAGCCGAGTATGACAACGCTGATATTCGTCAACATGATTTAAATGGAATCCTCTCTGGTGGAGAGGTTAAGTTATGATTGTCCAAGGTTAGTTATCATTCATTTCTTGATTGAGTGTATGATCGCGATCGTATAAGAAATCTTAATCAATTCGCAAGTAACGACTGACGCACGCATGGACATTATTTATCTTAACGCCATCCGTATCGAGGCCATCATCGGCATCTATGAGTGGGAGCGCCGCGCGCGGCAGACAGTGATACTGGATATCGAGATGGGAACTGATGTCCGGGTAGCAGCGGCCTCGGACAATCTCAATGATACCCTGGATTATAAGGCCGTGGCGCAACGCATCATTGCCTACGCCAGCGGCAGCGAATTCCATCTGGTCGAGACCCTGGCGGAAAGGATTGCCGAGATCTTGCTAAGTGAATTCAAGTCGCCCTGGTGCCGTATACGCCTGAATAAACAAGGTGTGGTCAAGGGTGTCCGGGATGTCGGCGTGATTATCGAACGCGGCCGCAGGTAAGTAATGCCGGTTCGGGTCTATGTCGGTGTCGGATCGAATATAGACGCCCGAAGGAATATCCGGCTGGGCATCGATGCACTGCGCAAACGGTTTGGACAATTGATTATCTCACCGGTATACGAAAGCGAACCGGTCGGCTGTTCCGGGAAAAATTTCCATAACCTGGTGATCGGCTTCAACAGTAATGAAACCTGGGAGGAAATAGCGGCGGTGTTGCATGAGATCGAAGCAGGCTTTGGTCGTAACCAGGTCGGAAAGCTTAAGTCCTCGCGGACCCTGGACCTGGATTTACTACTGTACGACGATCTCGTGATCGACGACGGACATGTACAACTGCCGCGCCCTGATGTTCTCCAGTATGCATTTGTGCTAAGACCACTGGCAGAGATTGCCGGCGATTATGTGCATCCGGTCCTTGGACGTAACTATCGGGAACTGTGGCAGACATTTGACCGGCGTGGACAGCAGCTCTGGCCTGTGGACCTGGATACAGAATAGTGAGAGAGTAGCATTATGAAAAACAATATATATTTCCTGTCGTTGATATTGATCACCGCGGTTGCCTGTGGCACCGCCAATATTAAAAACAAAGTCAAGAGTCTGGATGATGCCGTCACTGATTATAATGTCAGTCTGCGCTGGTCCATGCTGGACAATGTCGAGGCCTATCACCTGCGTAACAACGGGGAAAAAATACCGTTGGACCGTTCCGCCATGTCCACGATCCGGATAACAGGTTGTACCGTCCTGGAACAGTCGGTTAACGAGGATGTGTCCGAGGCCGTCATCAAAGGTGAAATCGATTACTACACGACCAATACCGGCACATTAAAGAACGTCCCCTTTACCCACATCTGGTGGTACAGCGATATGGCGAAACGCTGGTATAACGGGAGTGACTATCCACAATTTAAATAAACACCCTCACGGTTAGCCGAGAGGGTGTTTATCTCCTTGGAATGCTCCGCAGGTACTGCGGAAACTCTGGTTTAATCAGAGGTTCCTAAAATAAATCTTCACGAAAACAGGCTACGGCCGCCATCGATGGTCAATATCTGCCCGGTCATATAATCGGCATCCTCGATCAGAAACTTCACCGCCCGGGCAATGTCAGCCGGCTCGCCTTTATAGCCGAGCACGGTGCGGGACAGGATCTTGTCCTTGACTTCCTGCGCCAATTCCTCCGGCCATAGTATGGCTCCCGGCGCGATGCCGTTAACGCGTATCTCCGGCGCCAGTTCCTTGGCCAGGGCCTGTGTCAACATCACCAGACCGGCCTTGGCGGCGCTGTACACAGGATAGGTCCGCAATGGGCGCTGGCCATGGATATCGGTGATATTGATGATGCAGCCAGATTGGGTGCGTAAATGCGGCGCCGCCTGCTGTGCCAGGAAAAACGGCGCCTTCATATTGGTATCGATCAGATCCTGCCATTGTTCCTCGGTGGTGGTGACCACCGGGGTAGGGTAGAAACTGGAAGCATTATTGATCAACACATCCAGCCGGTTGTTAAAGGTAACCGCGCTGGCAATGATATGGGTGGTGGCGCCGGGTTTTACCAGATCAGCTTGCACGGCAGTCGCGGATCGGGGCCGGATCTGGTTCAGTTCCCGCACCAGAGCTGCAGCGCCGGCTGCCGAGTGGCGATAATGAATGACGATATCCATTGTTTCCGCGTGCAGCAGCCGGGCGATGACCGCGCCTATCCTGCCGGCCGCACCGGTGATCAGAACTGTTTTGTTCGGCATAGCTTGTTATGATGAAATGGTGAAAATACTGATGTAATGGAAACAGTGAGTATGAACACTTTACCAAGCATTCAATGAATCCGCATGGGATAAATGCTGATCCGCAACACGCGGTTATCTCCCTGCCGCCACCTGATGCCGCGGCACTGGCGCACAGCGCCAGGTTGATAGACAGGATCCGCGCCGAACTTGACGGCCGGAGTGGCTATATCGGTTTTGATCGCTACATGGAGCTGGCCTTATATGAACCCGGTCTCGGCTATTACAGCGCCGGCGCCAGAAAGTTCGGCCAAGATGGCGATTTTGTCACAGCACCGGAGCTGTCACCCTTATTTTCAATTTGCCTGGCGCGACAATGCCGGCAAATCCTGACTGGTCTCCCGGATGGCAGCATACTCGAGTTGGGTGCGGGTACCGGCAAAATGGCCTGCGATATCCTGCTGGAATTGCAGCGTTGCAACGCCCTGCCGGCACGTTATCTGATCCTCGAGACCAGCGCTGATTTAAAACAGCGGCAACAACAGTTGTTACAGGCGGAGATCCCGGATTATTTCACCCGCATCATCTGGCTGGAGCGCTTGCCGGAACAACCGCTCAGCGGAGTGATTCTGGCCAACGAAGTCATGGATGCACTGCCCGTACATCGGATTGTGGATCGGCAGGGAGTGTTGTATGAGTTACAGGTGCAATGGCATGGCGGTGATTTTGCGTGGCTGGAAGTTCCCGCCGGGCCGGCATTAAGCCGGCAGGTGCAGGATATCAAACGGCAATTGCGTTACTCTTGGCCGGAGGTGTATACCACGGAAATCAATATGACACTTGCGCCCTGGCTCGCGGCGTTATCCGAGAGTTTAACGCAGGGGGTGATGCTCCTGATCGATTATGGTTATCCCCGCAATGAATTTTATCACCCGGAGCGGACTGACGGGACCTTGCTCTGTCATTACCGGCACCGTGTCCACGCCGATCCGTTCCTCTATCCCGGCCTCCAGGACATTACCGCCTCGGTTGATTTCACTGCCGTTGCGACAGCGGCGGTCAAAGCAGGTCTGGATGTGACGGGTTATACCAACCAGATGTATTTTCTGCTCGGTTGTGGCCTCGATACCATCCTGGCCGATATGGGTGCTTCTGGACTAAGACAACAACTGGAACTTGCCAATCAGGCGAAAATGTTAACGTTACCGGGCGGGATGGGTGAACGCTTCAAAGTCATCGCTTTGTCCAGAGGGATGGCAGGCGGACTGGCAGGGTTTGCCATCATGGACCAGAGAAAACATCTGTAAGCGGACTTATACTTTCCGCGGTTCCGTGTCGCTGCCTTTATCATGGCGTTTGCCCAGCCACCAGCCCATCAACGACCACAACACCGCGACAACGGCGCCGATCAATGCCACGACCATCGCAGTGATGCCTGCCGACTCGAACAACTTCTGAAACTGAGCGGTTACGGCGTCCGCCGCCCGATAGATGGGTACGTCAATAAGGTTCTTGGCCTTGTATTTGGTTTCGGTGTCCAGGCGGCTGAATAGCATCTCGCGACCCGGCCGGACAAAGGCGTATTCACCGGCCCGGCGCAGCACCATGACAACCGCGAGTACGGCGAAGGCACCGGACGATGCGAGCGCGAGAAAACCGAAGATCATGGCGACCGGCACGATGGTCAGCAGCACAACCAGCCCGAGCCGTGAGGCGATACGGCCGGTGAGGAAGATTTGTGCGAAGATCGTCAGGCTCTGCACGATCCAGTCAATGCGGGCGAATATGCGCGTACGCTCGGCGACATCCGGGTACGAAATCTCGACCAGGCGTAATTGTTCAAAGTACAGGAACGTACTTACCGACGCCAGCAGGAACACGAACGCCGCAATACCCAGCAGGTACGGTGAGGTGAATACCTGCACGAAGCCGGCGAAGGGGTTGCCGCCGATGGCGCGATCACCGCGTATGCCTGATGCGCCGGTTGCGTTTGTGTCGGCAGCGACGGGGGACGGCGCTTGACGTTGCCAGATGACGATGAGGTGACGTTGGAAGGCGATGGCCGCGACGAACAGGGCCGCACCGATTAACAGAATGACGCCATT
>JACVQI010000191.1 GCA_015661095.1 Gammaproteobacteria bacterium | reverse complement strand
TCATACATTATTTGCCGCCAGCCGCAAAACAACGTGCTACAAGCTGACCAAAGCATGCTGTCATGCCTTTTGCTTTCGCAAAAGCCACGCCAATAGCTTTGGCGGTTGCGCAACGGCGTCAACCGGACATGTGTTCACATATTCACCAGGAGACGCATAAATGACGACAGACACATCCAAAGTGACCATACACATGGTTGCAAGTCTTGACGGCTTCATAGAAAAAAAGGACCGAAGTATTTCGTGGATGGAAACGTCTGACAGCTATGCGAAAGGAGTGGCTGATGTAGATGTGGAAGCATTCCTCAAGACTATAGACTGCTATGTCATGGGCTCCCGTACCTATGAACTTGCGCTGAAACTTGGGTGGGTCTATGGTGACACGCCGACTTTCGTATTGACCCATAGAGATCTGCCGGTTGTCAGAGAAACCGTCGAATTCTATTCGGGTGACCTGAACAAACTGGTAAACAACCGGCTAAAACCAAACTACAGGAATATATGGCTGATCGGCGGCGCCATGCTTGCCAAAGATTTCATTCGTTTGCAACTGGCGGACGACATAAGACTGACAATCATACCCATCATTCTGGGTGACGGAACGCTGTTTTTTGACTATATCGGACAAGAACAGGTATTACACCTGAAAGACGTGACAGCTTACAAAAACGGACTGGTAGAATTGTGGTACGAAATAAAAAAAGAATAGATAGAAAGTGTGCAATCTGAGGAAGTGGAAATACGAATGAGTGTAATAGTTGCCCGGGATAACAGGCGAATCGAGAAGACGCTCGTTCCCGTCGCTCCTCATCGGCGACGTAAGACCTCCGAAAATGCGTTGGCTTGAGCACAAGATCCCTCCCCCGGTCGTAGGCCTGGTTGTCGGTTCCGGGATGTGGTCCGGCGCTCAAATTACGCCGCTGGTTCAAGTCGGGGAAAGCGTTCGTGTTGTGATCGCACTCGCTTTCGTCGTGTTCGGCCTTGCTGTCACGCTGCTGGGTGTTATCGCTTT
This sequence comes from Gammaproteobacteria bacterium, assembly GCA_015661095.1. GTDB lineage: Bacteria > Pseudomonadota > Gammaproteobacteria > Eutrophobiales > Eutrophobiaceae > JACVQI01. The sequence goes on along the minus strand of JACVQI010000191.1, from coordinate 3,283 downwards.
CCGGCGAGTCCGAACAACGGTAAACCCTTTGCAGCCTGAGGCGGCATCTTCTCTGGTTATCGTCGGCGTGTATCGGTACACCCGCAATCCGATGTATGTCGGGTTAGCCTCGGTTCTTGTTGGCTGGGCGGTTTATCTGTCTGCACCGCTGGTGCTGGTGGGGCCTGCGCTTTTCGTTTTATTCATCTCCCGCTTCCAGATCATTCCCGAGGAGCGGGTGCTAAGTGAGAAATTTGGCAGGGAGTTCGCCGAATACCAGCAGAAGGTGCGGCGGTGGCTCTAAGGCCTGCACGTGTAGACAGGCATTAGTCGGGCCCAACCATTCACGATGCCCGCAAAGGATCTTCAGACTCCGAACCTGCGACTCGTTCCGCAAACGCGCGAGGAAATTCGAACGATGATCGAGGCGATGACTCCAGCCGAGAAGGCGCAGCTCTCAGCTGACTGGCTGGCGCGCTTTCACGTATCGACAGTTACGGATCCGTGGGTGCATGGTTTTCGCCTGATGCATCGGGCCAGCGGCCTGGTGGTCGGGACCTGCAGCTTCAAAGGTCCTCCGGCGGACGGTGTTGTTGAAATTGCTTACGGCGTTGCCTCTGATCAGCAGGGCAAAGGCTATGCCACGGAAGCTGCATACGCATTGGTCGCTTACGCTTTCACCTTTGACGAGGTACGCATGGTCCGGGCCCACACGCTGCCGGGATCGAGCGCCTCGATAAGGGTCCTGGCGAAGTGCGGTTTCCGCCACGTCGGAGAAGTAGTCGATACTGATGACGGATTGGTATGGAGATTTGAAAAGGCGATCGGTGATGACGTCCTGCCAACCGCCTGACCGGTATGTTATTTTATAGCTTCCTTCTTCGCGGGTTCTTCTTTGGGTATATCTTCAACCAGATCATCCAGTTTGCGGGTGAAGGTATCGAATTTATAAGCCGGGATCTGATAGACCCAGCCGGCGGTTTTCGCCGTTAGGTCGGCTGCTTCCCTGGCGACGTCGCGTTTCGGTTCCTCGGTCTTTGCAGCGGGCGCCCCATTCTTATCTTCTTGTTTCGCGACTTCCGCAGGCTGTTGTTCGGGTTGATCAGATGCCGGTTTTGTTTCGGCTGGTGGTGCGGCTGCCGATTCTGGTTGTGCCTGTGAAGTGTACTGAAACGCAAACTTGGCGTAATTCTTTTCGTCGATGACCGCGCTGGTGATCACGGCTGTCAGGCCGTCGAAGGTATGAACGGTTGTGGTGATGGCATCGGCCGGAAACTCTATTTTGGTAGCCGCCTTGACATCGTCGATGGTGATATCCTCGAGGATGCCTGCTATGCGTTCAATTTCATAATCCGAGCGGGCCTGTTTGCCGGCCGGGATTTTTTCCGGGACCAGCCTGGCATCGGCCTGGTCGCGATGCAGGCTGACGGCCTGGTCATTACCGTGAACTATGTCGATATCCCGGATCTGATCCGGACCGATGTTGATTAAATTTTTATCGAGCCAGTCAGCCGTTTCAATACTGATGTCCAACTGGCCTGCCACCAGCAGCGCCTGTTCCTGTCCCGGGATGCGCACGTACAGGCCTTGTTTATCGGCGGCAGCGCTGCTGTGCCGGTCCTTGCCGACGATCAGGGCCACGAGTGGCTTGCCGGCTTTATCCTTTAGCATCAGCAGACTGGACTCAGCCTTGTCAGCGGCAGGATCTTCAACCCCGAGCGTAGTGTAAAGCTTTGGATCCCTGGTTTTCTCCGCGAGGATTTCCAGGTCACTGATAGCGATGGCGGTTTGTTTGATCCTGGTGAACAAGGCCGGGTGGCCGTCAGCCTCCCGGATCTTCCAGGTCCCCGCCTCGTTGACCAGCGTCAGGATTTTCTGGCCCCGTTGGATGGCAATTTCATTCAGATCGTTAATGCTGGTTTTTAATTCCGGGAACAGAGTGGTCCGGGTTTGATCGACGGTTGGCGCCTGTTTGTGCGTGATGACGATGGCGACAACGACGGCAATAATAGTGATCGTGAATAACGACAGCAGATGATTCTTTTTCATGGTGACGAGTTTCCCAGCTTACTGATAACGGCGGCTGCGGAGAAAACCGGCGGTGATGGCCAGGGCCGCGATGAGCAGCGGTATCAGACCGATATTGATGAATTTCAATTGCGCCCCAAGCCGTTCGATGTTTTTCTGCAGTTCATGCTGGACGTTGCGCAGTTCCTTGCGGGTATTGATCTGCTCCTGCCGGAATTTTTCTATCTCGCTCGTCTGCTCCGGACTTAAAATGAGTTCGCTGCCACCGGTTTCCTGTTGTAATTCCCCCAGGCGCTGCTCGGTTTCCTCCAGCTTCGCCTGCAACTCCTGCTCGCGATCGCGGAATTCGCTTTCGGCGTTACGGCGGATTTCCTCAACCGTGGTGAATGGGCGTGAGTAGTTGCCGCGGGTGCGCAGGCTGATCAGGTCGTTGTTGCCGGACAGGTTGTCCAGGGAGTTGATGACGAAATCGCCGTTGTTGGCGAGGGTCTGGGGTACTTCTACACCGAAGAAAGTCTGCGTCCTGATCCACATATAATCACTGAGCATATCGGTATCGGCGATCAGGATGACATTGAGATTACCTTCCTTGAGAGGCTGTCCGCCGGCTCCCGGCAAGCCATCCGGAAAAGCCGTGCTGACTTTACCGCTGAGGCGGGCGGCGATCGTCCGTTGGTGATTCTCCGAAATGAAATCATTCAGCATGGCGGCCGGGTCCTGCTGAAACATCAGCCGGTCGCTGTCGATCAACATGGACTCCATGGTCGTCTGCATCAAGGGTGTAAACTCCAGCGTCGACCCTTCCTGTTTTTCAATGACGCCGCTGGAGGCGACGTTGACGGTATTCAATTCATTGGTGGCGAAATCCTGGCTGTTGAAACTCGATTGTTCCAGGCGCAGCCAGGGCAGATAAATCGCCTCCTGCTGGCCCCGTTGACCGCGGGTCTGGACGCGCATGGCGAGATTGATATCACCGACGATTTTTCCCGCCGTCACTTCGACTTTCCAGGCAGTGAATAACCTGTTCAAACTGGAACTCATCGAGGGCATGACCATTGGGTTCTGCGGATCGGGTTGGGCGCTGTCCGCTTCCGCCATCGGATCGACAAACAACATGGCCTTGCCGCCACCCAGCAGAAATTGATCGATGGCATATAGCGTCTGGTCGCTGAAGTCCTTGGGGTGGACGACCATCAGCACATCAATATCGTCCGCGATCTTTTCAACATCAGTGCCCAGATTCCGAACTTCGAAAAACTCCTGCATGGCGTTGGTG
>JACVQI010000190.1 GCA_015661095.1 Gammaproteobacteria bacterium | reverse complement strand
GATGATGGTGGGTGCGGTGGTGATCCAGATCAAGGGTAATTTTGATGACGGTATGCGGCTGGTTGTCGAGGCTGACAGTACGGCCGCAACACTCACTATTAACGTGGTTCGTGAAGGTGTTTATGCCTCTGTGTTCCAGCCGGATGATGAGCCACCAGAAACTTACATGGCGCATACAACGCTCATCCAAGGGCAGCCGATCCTGAATATTCGCGAAGACACGGATCCGGAGTCATGGGTGTTCGGGCGTTATCTGTTCTTACGGCCGCACGTCCTGCATTTTGAAATCGTGGATGCAGACCGACTGCCGGGTAAATATGAAACCACGGACGATCTGCGCCAGGCACTCGAACAGCAAGCGGACAATCCAAAACTATTTATGGATTTAATGACTTGCGTACGGATTAAGAATTAAGTGTAAAGAAATTTAAAAATTGTAGCCCGGATGCAGCACAGCAACAAAATCGCCAGGAGCGATTTTGGACAGCCAGAGGCTGGCCCGGAGGGCTGAGTACAGGGATGTACTCCGCCAATCCGGGAAACTTATTCGCTACAAATCCGCCATGCCATCAGATTTTATTTTCAATTTCGTTTCCATCATCGCCATTTCCTGGATTCCATTTCATTCCATCCGGGCTACTCCTACCTCTCGGGAATATATCAGGCCTGCGGCAGTTGCGCCTCCGGCACCCACCAGCCGTGAATCTGGCCGACGGCGCGCATCGGCAGCTTGACCGTCGCCACCGGGCCGTCCGCCAGGTGTTCGGCGTCCAGGATCACCAGGTCGGCGCGGCGGTTCTCGTCGTTGCGTGTTGCGACACCCAGCAGATAGCCTTCGCCTTCCCGCGCTGTGGCGCTCTTCGGCGCGAAACAGCACTCGGCCAGTGAGGTGGTTGGGCCGGCATTATACAAAGTCGACGCGCGCGTTTGGTGATCGAAGCGGGCGTAACAGGCGCCTGGCCGGGCACCGGCCGCTGGATGCGGCTCCGGACAACCCAGGAAACCGTAACGATAGGGCATGGTGTTGTAACGATCGTCCTGGCGCGGCAGGGCACCGACATGATCCGGATACAGGGTTTCGATACCGTAATCAGCAGGCGTCTTGTTGGAGAAGTCCGCTGATAAACGGGTGATATGACTGGAGCCAGAGACCGGGTCCCAGGCCTTGCCGTCGCGCATGGGCATGAACGGGAACGGGTTCGACAGCGACATCTCAACGTCGACATAAAGTTTGTCGCCGTCGTTGAAGGCGCCCATGACATGCGTGGCGCTGCGGGTCGGACCCTTGATCCAGCGCACGTCCTTGCCATCACCACCGCGGCGCACGGCTCCGAACCAGGTCGGTTTGCTGCCGTCCCAGGACCAGTGGATGCCGCCCTTCTGCATCTGCGCCGTATCGATGGCCATCGGGATCACGTAGAACACAATATATTTCTGGGTGACCGCGAAATCGTGCAGCATGCCAACATAGGGAACCTGTACCGTCGCATTCCAGATGATGGCGCCTTGCTTGTCTATCTCGAACATCGAGACGATGTCGCTGCCGAGGCCGGTGGACTCGTAGCCGAAGGCAACAATGTTGCCGGTTTCCGAATCTATCTTGGGATGGGCCGTGAAGGTTTTACTCGGCAGCTTGTCGTCGAAGGTGTAATTCGGCACCAGCGTTTCCAGCGTCAACAAGTCCATGGCCGACGGCGGGCTGTCTTCCTTCAGGGCCAGCAGGTAATTCTTATGATTAATAATGTGTGTGTTGGCGGTGCTGCGGCTCAGGCCCCGGACGCTGGGGTCATCCATGGCGGGATTGCGGTACATCGGGAACAGGATACGTCCGGCCTTGTCCTGGGCCAGATAGCGATCGTTGCGCACATAGCGGCTGCGGTAATCGACGCGGCCGTTTTTGATGCGGAACATGCTGACGTGGCCTTCGCCATCGAACGGGATATTGCCCGGCCGCATGGGATATTGAGGATCCGGTCCGGTGCGATAAAACGCGCCGTTGAGATCCAGCGGTACTTTACCCTCGACTTCACAGTCATGTACATCCGCTTCCAACCGGTACAGTCCAGCCGGTGGGCCCATGCCCATTCCCGGAGGTGGACCACCACCAGCACCCGGTCCGGGCGCCTGCGCCGCAGCCTCGCCGCTCATTAGAGCAGTGGCGCCCAGTCCGGCCGCGACGCCGATGGCGCCGGTCATGAAGGCACGGCGATCCAGTGAGTTGGTTTCGTCTGTCATGGCATCTCTCCCCGTCAGATTATCTTTAAATAATGAATACCAATTACCACGGCATGTCGGTGCCGTCGTTGTTCAGAAACCGGCCGCTGTCCTTGATCGTCAGTCCATCGATGGTCTTGGTCATCTTGCCAATCGCTTCCTCATGGGTCATCGCCCCCGGTAACTTTGTTTCGCCCCAGCTCTCGACCTGCACGCCGCCGGGGTGGAACATGACGACCGTGATACCCTCGTCCGCGAGATCTACGGTGAGCAGGCGCATGGCGCTATTCAAGGCAGCCTTACTGGTGCGGTACCAGTAATGGTCGGCAGAACGCGGCAACACAGAAACGATGCCGGCGCCGGAACTGATAGTGACCATCAGCTTCAACTTGCTGGCCTTGACGTTTTCCACGAAGGCCTCGGCTATCTTTAAGGGACCGGCGACGTTAGTGTGCATGAACTGGTCGAAGTGATCGTAATTCAGGGTCCCGAACATCTGTCCGGCATTGCCCTCCCGATCGCGGAACGGCGCAAAACGGATCAGGGCGGCGTTATTCAGCAGGATATCGATGGGTTCGCCTTTCATCTTCGCGGCCAGGGCCTCGATCTGGTCATGCTTGGTGACGTCCATCTGTTCGACGCGCACTTTCGGATATTGCTGCTGCAATGCCGCCAGCGTTTCGGGCGGAGTGTCGCGACGGTGCGTGGCGATCACGGTCCAGCCGCGAGCGGCGTATTGTTTCGCGAATTCGAGACCGATGCCCTGGTTCGAACCGGTGACGAGGACGGTTTCCGCCAGCGCCGGCGTCAGTTGGAGCAATGCCAGCAGCAGACTGAGTAAAACGCAGGTTTTAAGCAAATGATTTTTCATGGTTACTGTTTCCTCTGCCCGACAGTTCAACACGACTGTGCCGGTTATGGTTTCTCGACTTTAAACTTGTTCTACACCAAAATGCTGGAACAGGCAGGCGTTAATTGATTTCGATCAAAATTCACGAGGCTATTCAAACACGCCTTGCCGGATTATAGCTATTCTTTAAATAAGGCAGTAACAATTTATCACTGCCGGGGAAGTATGTTCTGATTTTTGAGGAGTACGCACATGATAAGTATCGAAAAAATATTGCACCCCACGGATTTCAGCGCTAATTCAAATCATGCCCTAAAGTATGCCTGTGCCTTCGCCACGCATTTCGGGGCGGAATTGCATCTGCTGAATGTCGTCGTCGATCTGTCCCTGGTTACCTTGCCGCCGATCGACGGTTATCTGCCTGAAGGTTACTATCAGAACGCCAGAAATCATGCCAATGAGGAACTGGCAAAGATGCCCACCAGAGAGATGGCGGGTAATATCCGCATCGTGAGGCAGGTGCTGGATGGTTCCGCTTTCGTGGAAATCATCAACTACGCCAAGAATAATGACATCGATCTAATCGTCATGGGTACCCATGGCTATTCCGGTTTGACACATCTGGTCATGGGCAGCATCGCCGAGAAAGTGGTGCGCAGGTCGCCCTGCCCGGTATTGACGGTGCATCCGGAAAACCATGAGTTCGTCATACCCTGATTGGCACTGGTCAGCCTTAATACAAATTATTTGACTCATAGCAGATTCTGCTAGAATCCGGTACATAATATAAAACTGGCACCGGAGCCTGTCATCAATTGGCCCCATTGATGCCGGTAAAGTTATAATTACTCCTTTTATATCATTCCAGTTTCATTCAGAATCGATGACGGGTTTTTATCTGTTAATAATAAAGTATGTTACCTGCCAGCATTATCTGGAAATTTATCTAATATCCGATCATGGATTTTATTTCTGAGATTGTGCCGGTCCGTCCTCTGCCTGGGAAAAAGGTTCCCGGGGCGTTAAAGTTCATCAGGTCTATCAACACCGATTTGATCGGGATATGGCCTGAGTCGGCCTATCGTATGAAGTCATACATGCTGCAGTTTGGCAGATTCTTTTTATACATTGCCAACAGCCCGGAAACCGTGGAACATGTTTTCGTAAAGAACAATCAGAACTACAACCGCAAAGTGCGCAAGGCGCTCGAGCCGTTACTGGGTGACGGCTTATTCATCAGCGAGGGCGAGGTATGGCAACAACGCCGGGATATGGAAGAGCCAGGTTTCAAGCCCGCTTTATTACGCAAGTTCGCGACCATAATGACGGATTGTGCTCTGGAGTGCAGACTGCGATGGGAAATGCACTCCATTGACAAACCAATATTAATGTTGACGGAAATGGCATCGCTAACAGCGGAAGTATTGTGCCGGTCCCTGTTCGGCAAGCATCTGGGCCGGCATAATGCAGAAAGTATTATCAGTGGTTTCTCAATTTATCAGGCTTTGGTCAGGCATATTGACCGGAATGGCTGCCGCGACGACCGCAGAACCGAAAGGCCCTGGCCATGGCCAAACAAATCCATATGGTGGTGGACGATATCATCGCCACGCAGATGAAAAATCCCAACGAGCAGCATACGCTGCTGGCACACATGCTTGGTCATTACAATCCGGAGGACCCGGGCTCCATCAGTTTGCAACAAATACGCAATGAAATCGTGGTCCTGCTCATGGCTGGCCATGAAACCACTGCTAATACCCTGGCCTGGTCGTGGTATCTGCTGGCGGAACATCCACGGGTTGTCGAACGGCTGCACGGGGAACTGGACAGTGTATTAGGGGATAGAACTCCCGGTTTCGATGATGTGTCAAAATTGCCCTACACCCGGGCCGTATTCGAGGAAACCATGCGCCTGTACCCGCCCGTGCCGATCCTGTCCCGCGAGGCAATCGGGGAAGATCAGATAGGAAAATACCATGTCCCGCAAGGGGCGCAGGTAGTCGTTTCGCCCTGGTTGTTGCACCGGCACCGGAGTTACTGGGATCACCCGGATCATTTCATCCCGGAACGTTTTACCGGCGAATGGTCGAACAAAAATATAAAATACACCTATATCCCCTTCAGCACCGGCCCACGCAACTGTCTGGGCGCGGCATTTGGTCTGACCGAAGCCATCTTGTGTCTGGCGGTCCTGGCGCAAAAATTCAATCCTGTATTACAACCAGGGCACAAACCAGGCTACGATTGCAGACTGACATTACGGCCTGCCGGTAGTTTACCCATGATCGCCAGGCCCAGGCGATAATCAAATAAAATATCCAGGTGAAACGGATGCGCAATGGCTGAATTCACTCTCAGACTGGTTAATATTGTCTTTTATAAACTGTGGCAGATATTACCCATCGATATTGCTTCGGGTATCGGTTCATTCCTGATCAGATTTATCTCCAGAAAATATTACCGCACGACTGCTGCCACCAAAACCACCCTGCTGCGGATTAATCCGGATCTGTCTGCAGAGGAGCTGGATCGATTGTTATTTAATATGTGGCAGAACATCGGCCGCGTATGGGCTGAATCGCTGATCACACAGCGCTTGGCCCGGCAACGACTTAAAATTACGGGAATTGAGCATATAACAAGCGCCATGGATCCAGGCAAACCTGTCATCGTGCCATTTTTGCACATCGGCAACTGGGAAATCATCATCCACGTACTGGATGCCAGAGGAGCGGTAATGAATTCCATCGGCGAAGTACAGAAAGGAACGATATTCGATAACATACTCAACCGGACGCGCGCGTCCAACAAACTGAAGGTTATTAATCCAGATTTTGAGGGCAAAAGAAAAATTTATCAAAGCCTGCGGCGGGGCGAGATGCTGGGGATAGCGTTGGATGAATATAAAAACGGCAAGGTCTGGGGTCCCAGGTTCGGACGAAAATTTTCCGAGTCTACAAACATGGATTACCTATTGCGTCTGGCGATAAAATTTAACGCCGTTCTACTGCCGATTTATCTGACACGACTGGAAGGGGTAAATTTTCAAATGCATGTCTCTCCACCTGTTTCGCCCGATTCACTGCAAGACAATGCGGGTATTGCGCATGTAAGGCAGGGTCTGGAAAACTGGAGCGAAAGCACCATCAGGGCTCATATCGACCAATGGTATATGCTGCATCATTTGCGATTCTAGTGTGCTGTCCCGCAAGTATCTTGCATAAATAATTCCCTCTCCACCGCTTGCGGGGGAGACGACTGCAAGGATGCAGTCGGTTGAAAATGTCTGGAACTGATTTTCCAGGGTTAGGGTGAGGGGGTTCTGAAAGGCATGCAAAATTACCCTCACCCCGACCCTCTCCCGGAGGGCGAGGGAGAAAGTAAATATGAAAGTTGTTTGCGGGACAGCACACTAGAGCCCGTCTCAAAAATACCGTCACTGCTTACAGGGAACATGCGCAGTCCGGCAGCCTGGTTGATATCCTTGTGACTGGATTCCGACGTGCCTGCCGGGACGAAGTGTTTTTAACCTCCATTGCATTTCCTGATATTATCGCAAGTATGTTTGTTACCGTTTGAAAACACATAACCACCAGACCGCATGAACAGGAAGATATATCCGGCGCTTACCTGCCTGCTGACCGCGGGTATGGCTTATGC
>JACVQI010000189.1 GCA_015661095.1 Gammaproteobacteria bacterium | reverse complement strand
TCCGCCAATTCATCCATACCACCATTGGTGGTATGGATGAATTGGTAGAGGATGATCTGGAAGAGAAACCGTGTTCACAAAATCGTCTGGAACGATTTTGAACGTGCGCAGCACGGCCCGAAGGGTGGAGCCCATGGACGGGCGGAATAAATCCCTCTCTCTCCGCCATTTGAGGCGTGTCGCAAAAGGGTATTCAACATAAAGTTCCTTCTCCCTCCGGGACAAATTCGCCTGGAGCGAATTTACTCGCTACTTCCCTGTAGCTCGCCCTTCGGGCCATCCTGCTACGCAGGATGTTCAAAATTCGTTCCTGACGATTTTGTGGTTGAATGGAGTTCGCCCGCAGGAGGACGGACAAGGAAGTCCGTCCACAAAAGGTTAGGATGAGGGAGCGGCGTAAGTAGTTGAACAGTATAAGTTACAGTTTGACTCTGCAAGCCCTCACCCCGGCCCTGGAAAATCAGTTCCCGACATTTTCGACCGACTGCATTCTTGCAATCGTCTCCCGGAGGAAGAGGGAGTTTACTTGCTTTTGCGACAGCCTCAGGGGGCAGGGAATATCCGATCAAACCCGGAAGGACAGGTATCTGATAGTATTAATTGTCGCGGTATCAGGAATACTTATTTAGCACCGCTATTGCTAATGTCAGCATGGGCGTAATAACCGGTCCAAATTCAGCATAACAACCAGACCATGAGAGCTTTTGATCCGGACTGTCAGCGTTGTTCCCGAATCTCCGCTTACCTGCTAGAGGTACGGACACGGTATCCGGATTATCATGCTCGGCCGGTACCGGCTTTCGGAGCAGGCAAACCGCAATTATTAATAGTCGGACTGGCGCCCGGACTGCACGGTGCCAATGCCACCGGCCGGCCCTTCACCGGGGACTTTGCCGGAATACTTTTATATCAAACATTGTATCGGTATGGATTCAGTAATCAGGCGACAGCGACGGATGCAGCGGATGGGTTACGTCTGCATAACTGTCGCATCACCAATGCCGTCAAGTGCCTGCCCCCGGACAACAAACCTACCGGCGAGGAAATTAATAATTGCAATGATTATCTGCGGGCGGAGTTGAACGGGTTCGGCGCAGGCTTGATCATCCTGGCTCTCGGCCGCATCGCTCACAATGCCGTGTTAAAAGCTTTGGGGTCGCGGCAGGCAGATTATCCTTTCGCTCATGGTCACAGCCACCAGTTGGATAACCGGTGTTGGTTGGTGGATTCCTACCATTGCAGCCGCTATAACACCCAGACCAGGCGGTTGACCGAGAAAATGTTTCATGAAGTATTTGATACGATTCTAGAGTTGCAGGCTAAAACCGGGAATTAATAAGATTTTGACTGAATTCGATCACAAGTCATTTTGCCGGACTCTGACGCAGTTGCCCGGCATCTACAGGATGCTGGATGCTGACGGCAAGGTGATCTATGTCGGCAAGGCCGCAAACCTGAAAAAACGGGTCAGCAGTTATTTCAGTAAAAAATATAAAGACGGCAAGACCGCCAGCCTGGTCAGACAGATACAAGCCATTGCAGTAACAGTCACCAATACCCAGGGTGAAGCCCTGCTATTGGAAAGTAATCTGATCAAGGAATTGAAACCCCGTTACAACATTGTCTTCCGCGACGATAAAAGCTATCCCTATATACACCTGTCACTGGACCATCCGTTTCCACGGTTAAGCTTTTATCGTGGCGCGCGCAAACACCAGGGCCGTTATTTCGGTCCATATCCCGGCGCCGGTGCCGCCCGGCAGACCTTGAATCTCGCGCAAAAAATCTTCCAGATCAGGCCGTGTAACGACACGTTTTTTCAGAACCGCAGTCGGCCCTGTCTGCAATATCAGATCAAGCGTTGTTCGGCTCCATGCGTTGGTATCATCAATAAAACCGAGTATGCCGAGGCCGTGCAACACGGCATATTATTCCTGGATGGAAAAAATGAGACTGTGATCCGCGTCCTGACCGGACCCATGCAGAAGGCCGCAGACATTCGGAATTACGAGCGCGCCGCCCATTACCGGGACCAGATTATCGCCTTGCGCAAGATTCAGGAGCAACAGCACATTAACAGTGCCAGCGGCGAAATGGATATTATAGGGTGCAGTATTGCCGGCGGGCTGGCATGTATCCAGGTGTTCGTGATTCGCAACGGGTGTAATCTCGGCAATCAAACCATCTATCCCAGCCATGGCCGGGATGCGGACTGCGCGGAGGTAATAGGCGCCTTTCTGTCTCAATATTATCTGGGACGCGATCGTTATATACCGCCTGAATTGTTGTTAAGCCACCAGCCGCAAGAAACCCGGCTGATATCCCAAGGGTTATCACAGCAGGCCGGCAGGAAAGTCCGCCTCAGTTATCGCTTGCGCGGCGAACGCGCCAAATGGGTCAAGCTGGCGGTTAAAAATGCCGAGGTTGCCCTGCAACAGCGGATCGCCAGCAAAGAGGGTCTGCAGGCGAGATTTACCGCGTTGCGGGACACCTTGAAGCTTGAGGATGTGCCCACCCGGATTGAGTGTTTCGATATCAGCCATACCGGCGGTGAGGCAACGGTTGCGTCTTGCGTGGTCTATGGTCAGGAAGGGGCAATAAAGTCCGCTTATCGCCGGTTTAATATCGTGAATATCAAGGCCGGGGACGATTACGGTGCCATGCGCCAGGTTATTGAACGGCGCTATACCAGGATCCGGAAAGAGGAGGGCGTATTACCCGATCTGGTGTTGGTCGATGGCGGTGCGGGTCAGGTCAATGCCGCCAAAGCCGTCATGCAGGAATTACAACTCGAACATATTCCCATACTGGGGATCGCCAAGGGATCGACACGCAAACCCGGTCTGGAGACATTAATATTGTCAAATATCAATCGGGTATTCAGTCTGGCGCCCGCTTCCCCGGTGTTGCACCTGATTCAGGAGATCCGCGATGAAGCGCACCGCTTTGCCATCACCGGGCACCGGCAGGCGCGAGGCAACAAGCGTAACCATTCGCCGCTGGAGCAGATCGAAGGTGTCGGCAGCAAGCGCCGGCAGCAACTGCTGCGTCATTTCGGCGGTATCCAGGGTGTCGAACGGGCCGGTATCGAAGATCTTGTAAAAGTGCCCGGAATCAATAAGAATCTGGCCACTAAAATTTATCATTCACTGCATCATCAGACGCCATGAATTTACCCAACACCTTGACGCTATTGCGGATCATTATTATTCCGGTGTTCGTCCTGGTGTTTTACCTGCCGTTCAAATGGAGCAATCAGCTCGCTTGTCTGCTTTTCTGTATCGCCGCCTTAACAGACCTGCTGGATGGGTATCTGGCCAGAAAACTGAATCAGATATCCAGTTTGGGGGCTTTCCTGGACCCGGTTGCCGATAAATTGATGGTGGCCGTGGTGCTGGTATTACTGGTACAGCAACGACCGGCATTGTATATGGCCTTGCCCGCCGCGGTGATTATTGGCAGGGACATCCAAGTGGGTGGCAGCGCTTTTCAAGATTAAGACGGTGACGCAAATGGTTGCACTGATTTTTCTGATTTATGCTGACCCGTTATTCGGTTTACCCATCTACGCGATCGGGCTGCTACTGCTTTATATCGCCGTCATCCTGACGCTCTGGTCGATGTGCGAATACCTCTACAGTGCCTGGCCGAAATTAAATGAATCTTTAAAAAAACAGTAAAATTACCCTATAATTCAACACACTTATTGACAGGCTGAAGACCGCGGTTACAATAACTCCCCCTGGCACAATAGGTTATCGAAGTTCAGTTACAAAATGCGGGAATAGCTCAGTTGGTAGAGCACAACCTTGCCAAGGTTGGGGTCGCGAGTTCGAGTCTCGTTTCCCGCTCCAGATTTTAATGAACCCTGGGTTATCCATCCCGGGGTTTTTAGCTTAAAGCGCAGTGGTAAAACAAAGTTCATGCAGTGCGACCGCCAGGTCGCTGTTAGTATCGTGATTTTAAAGCGCTGTCATTCCGGCGAATGCCGGAATCCAGTAAAGACAATTGGTTACTGGATGCCGGGTCAAGCCCGGCATGACGAAATGTTTTGTGACGTAAATGATTTTTGATTTTGAGATAGGTTGTAGATATCTGGCTGGGTGGCAGAGTGGTCATGCAGCGGCCTGCAAAGCCGTGGACGCCGGTTCGATTCCGACCCCAGCCTCCAAATTAACGGGCAGATGACATAGTTGTAAAGATTCGTCATCAGCATCTAGTCTTACATTATTAGAAATGCCTGGGTGGTGGAATAGGTAGACACAAGGGACTTAAAATCCCTCGGCTTTACCGCCGTGACGGTTCGAGTCCGTCCCCGGGCACCAAAATATTCGGATGAAGCTCTTTGTAATACATGAAGTAAATCGTCAACCGTCACGGTCGGGCCGTGAGGCTGATGAAAATCATCCCTGGTTTTTCCCCTGCGGGCAGACTAACGTTCGTCTAAAAGAGAGGATCAATATAAGGGAAGCTCGCCGCGTTGGAGGCGTTGAAAAAGTCGCTGCTGCACCAGTCCTTCACCGGAAAATTGTAGCCGGGTAGCCCGGATGCAGGCGTCATACGCCGGAATCCGGGATTAACCTGCCCCGGATTCCACTACGTTCCATCCGTGCTACGCTTCTACCATGATGGGGGTTTGTGAATGTTCGTGCCGGGTATGGGATTGGGAAGCTGGCTTGATTTTAATGCCCATGCGCGGACTGGTTTTACGAAGTCAGCGTACTGTTGAAGTTGCCGGGATGTTTTCCTTTGAGGTGCGCCGGGGGTAATCAAACCAATCAGTTTTTTATGTTGTTCTTTTACCATTCGCAGTGATTCCGCCAGGTCCGAATCATTGGAAACAATCACTGCGCAGTCATAGTTATTAAGCCATGCGTCGTTAAGTAGATGCAGAGCGAGGTTTACGTCTGAGCCTTTTTCCTCATTTTTCCAGACTTTGACCGTTGCCGGCGGCGGGTTGGAGTGCTCCATGGATATTTCATGGCGCAGGAAATGACCATAATACAGTTCAATCAGGGGATTATGGGATTGTAATGCCCGCAGATAGGTATCCTGTCTAATCTTTACACCAGGGTCTTTCGTAGAAGGTTGTACCCTGGCAGTAAAATATTTCACCTTCAGCAGATTGTTTTGACTGCCGAGGATTTTCTGGAAGAGTTTGTAAGGATCCAACCATTTCCACGGCGTTCCCCTGATTTCACCATTGGTCGGGCATGGATAAAATCCATAATTAGTTTGATTTCTTCTGCTGTATAAATTTGTTGTTCTCGAAGCTGCATTTAGTCTAAATACTCCTAATCAAGCCTGGAGCTCCAAACCTTTTTGACCGGGTTGCCATCTGCCCAACTCCAGTTGTAATGTGCCGATGCCCAGAGCGTGGATCCATTTCGCAGCCGCGTGGTTGCGCTGATGAGTCCGCGTCAATGTGGGAAGACAACGCTGGCGCGGGAGATTGTTGCGCCTGCTTCGGCCAACTATTTCGATCTTGAGGACCCAGTCAGTCTTACCCGTCTCGCCGAACACCCTGGCTGAACGAGTTAAGGTTGTGCCACTGAACATACTCGGGGAAGGCGATGCCGGGGCAATATTTCCACGGCGTGTGTTGCGGCGGAAGAAAAGGTGATAGGGAAACAGAATAACCCGCCGCTCCGTTATTCCCGCGCAGAGTATTACCTTGCTAACGGCTACCTTTTGCATATCTTATAGATACCTATTAGAATGCTATCAGCTACCTATTTTAAGGAGTCCGAATATGGCGAAAGAAGTGCAAATGTCTATCAAGATGGAGCCAGAATTGCGCGACCAATTTATGGCGGTCGCGGCCAACCGTCACCGACCAGCGGCGCAGATTGTGCGGGATTTGATCCGCCTTTACATCGCCGAGCATGAAACGCCCAACGCATTGACGGCAGAGACCATTCGCAAGGCGCGGCGCGGTGAAGAGGTTTTTGAGGCAAAGAACGCGTCTGAATTGTTCAAACAACTGGACATTTAGTGCGGTCGGCCCGTTACACCGGCCAGTTCAAGCGTGACGTGAAACTGGCGCAGAAGCGCGGTAAAGATTTAAGCAAACTGCGGCAGGTAATTGGTTTGTTGCTGGAAGGATCGCCGCTGCCGCGCGAGTTGAGTGACCATCCGTTAAAGGGCGAGTGGAAACCCAGCCGTGATTGTCACATTGAACCGGATTGGATTCTGATTTATTCCATTGAGGGTGATGTGGCGTGTTTTGAACGCACCGGCAGTCATGCGGATATTTTTGGTTAAAGCGCAATACTTAAAACCCGTGAACGAAGCCGAAACCCGCGCCGATGATTATGCTATGCGGTCGAGGTCTTGCGGACCTCCTTGATGCAGCCAAAATAATCAGTAACAGGCCACGGTATCCTGCTGCGACGAGATCGGCGGCATTCAGATTGCGGTCGTGCGCAAGCCTCGCCATGGAAAGGTTGAGTTTCTGACTGTCCATTTGAAGTAATTGGCTACGACGACTGGGCGGAAATAAACCTTACAACAGATAGGCCCGAACCAGAAATCCAGGATATACGCAATAATTTCAGTATTTCCGGTTGTAAAATATATAGATAATTATCTATAATTAGAAATATGGATAAATTAAAGCCCATTACGTGGCTAGGCACTTCCAGGGAAGACCTGCGGGAATTTCCGGGTTTAGTCAGGCAAAAATTTGGAACTGAATTAATGTCCATACAACTGGGCTTTGACCCTGCTGATTGGAAGCCTATGACCAACATTGGGCAAGGTGTTAAAGAAATTCGTGTGCAGCATGAAGGTCAATACCGAGTAATTTATATCGCCAAATACAGAGAAACCATATATGTGCTGCACGCATTTCGTAAAAAAACACAGCGCACCGCCAGACAAGACATAGCGCTTGTTAAAAACAGACTTAAACTAATTAAAAGGTAACAGCATGAACCACACCACGACAGACAACATCTTTGAAGACCTCGGTTTTGATAAACTCGAAGCTGCTAATCTGAAAATCCGGGCAGAATTGCTGTTAGAGATTCGTGAACATATTCGCAAAAAAGACCTTAAACAAAAGGAAGCAGCTGCTTTATTGGGCATAAATCAACCGGATGTCAGCGCCCTCATGCATGGCCTGATCTATAAATTCAGCATTGACGCACTGGTAAATATGCTGGCTAAAATCGGGCGTGAATTCAAAATTACAACGCGCCGAAAAAAAGCGGCTTAATATCAATTGTGAAGTGATAAGACGTAGTGTACTTGTGGGTTTCAGGGAATGATTCGTGAGTGTCCCCGGTACCAATTTAACCGGCATTGAAGATATACGAAAAATACCCTTTCAATATTATTTGTTCCAAATCAATTTCCACCCTCCAAAGTTAGTCTAGTTTCATCCTGCCGAACTGCGCATTCCAGGCTTTTGGTGCAGAGAACAAATTCATCTTTCCGTCCAGCAGGAGGTAAGTCATGTTCAACCCGGTCGTGATCAATCCGGATACTAACGACGCTGAATATTTTGCCTTCCTGAACTAGCACAGGGGAGAGAATGTGGTCCGCTTCACGAAAATAAATCTCGCGCACTAAGCACCCGGTAATGGAGGAATAACGATAGTGGCGAACACAGAAGAGGTGGGTAACTCGTCACAGGCTGGCGAGCCGGTCGCCAATTCCTGGATGAATCCGGTGCATGCGTGGTATGCGGTAGCAGTATTTAATATCGCCCTGATCTCTTCCTTCATCGACAGGCAGATCCTGTCCCTGCTGGTCGGCCCTATCAAGGCCGATCT
>JACVQI010000188.1 GCA_015661095.1 Gammaproteobacteria bacterium | reverse complement strand
ACTGGGTCTGCCTTGTTACGAAACCCCGACCGGCTGGAAATATTTCGGCAACCTGCTGGATGCCGGGCGTATCACGCTGTGCGGCGAGGAGAGTTTTGGCACCGGTTCCAGTCACATCCGAGAGAAGGATGGTCTGTGGGCGGTACTGTTCTGGCTTAATCTCCTGGCGATTAAACGGCAACCAGTTACTCAGATCGTCTGCGACCATTGGGCCCGGTTCGGCCGTAACTACTACAGCCGTCACGACTATGAGGAGATTGACAGCCTCGCTGCTGAAGACTTGATGAATCACTTGCGCGCCGCTTTGGTGGACTTACCAGGACGGCGCTTTGGGAAGTATGTCGTCGCCGGATGTGATGATTTCAACTATACCGATCCGGTCGATAACAGTGTCAGTCACCAGCAAGGGATACGCCTGTTGTTTGCGAACGGCTCACGGATTGTTTACCGGTTGTCCGGTACGGGTACCGAGGGCGCGACCTTACGGGTCTACCTGGAGCAGTTCGAACCGGAAGTCACAAAACAGAGTATGGATACACAACAGGCCTTGTTTGATCTGATTACCATAGCCTTGCAATTCGCTGAGATCGCTGAACGGACCGGCAGAACTGTACCGACAGTGATTACCTGATAAATTAGCGGATTGTATGAATTAATTCCTGCCGGCTCTAATCGCTCCGGACAGCAATATCGGACGCCGTATCATCCACAATAACGAACGAAGTATTCAAGTCCGCCCGCTATAACAGTAAAGGAAGGAAATACTTATGAACATCTCCGTATTCCCCTGTATGCGTATGATGAATGAATCAGTTAAGTTCTCAATAAAATATATAACGAAATCTCTTTCGCTCTCATTTCAAACCCAGCTTTTTTCCCCGTGCGAGTAACTTGATGGATTCCTTGATCCGCTTTAACGTCGTCTCCGGCCTTTTCGCCAGGGCAACCCAGCCGATGTAATGCCGTTGGTAGGAAGGCGCCAGTTGTTGAAAATAATTTCTGGCCTTATTATTTTTCGCCAATGCCTTTTTGAGTTCAACAGGCATGCCGATGGTTAAATGTCGTGGTTTGAACGGCTTATACAAGCCGGCCTCTCTGGCGGCTTCGATTTTTTTCATTCCCGCCTGTGTCATCAGCCCCTGCCGGATCAGTAGCTCGGCACGCCTGATATTGGCGGCCGACCATTTACTATCATCATTCCTTGGCGTCAGCTTGCGGACAAATCTATCTTTATCCAGTTTCTTGATGATGCTGTCCACCCAGCCGAAACACAGGGCCTCCTCGACCACATCATCATATTCCAGAGTCAGAACCCCGGTTTCTTTCTTAAAGAACACCAGCCAGATGCCGGTGTTCCGATCATGATTCTCAGTCAGCCATCGCCGCCACTGCGATCGGGTTTTCAGATAAACCTGTTGCATGCTTTGCTTGCAAGGCAGGATTCGGGTTTGCCGGTCTGACTTATGCTGGCTTTTCGCCGAAATGGATCGGGACTCCATGCTCAGTCTGAAAATGCTGGCTGAACCAGGAGATCAGGCACTCATCGAGAGTCTTATTACAGGTATCACAGGAACCATCTTCGTAGGCGTCCATCATAGTCCGGATATTTTCCAGCAATTGGGCATGTTGCGCCTTGTGTCCGGGATAAAGCTGGTATTGCTGTTCCTGCATAAGCTTCTCTTCCAGCGCGAAATGCGTGTTGATTTTCTCATATAGCAGTCCCAGTTGTTCAAGCACTTCCTCCGCAGCGTTATTGCCGGTCAGGTTTTCGCAAACGGCGTTGATTGTATTGACCAGCTGTCGGTGCTCATAATCGATGCAGTCGAGGCCGGTCTTGTATTCAGGCTGCCAGTCGAGATATTGCATGCTATCTGTCCGGTTTTATGCAGATACTTTGAGCAAAAGTATAGTCACAGTAGCGCAGCTTGAACAGATAATCAAATTACAGGCCCAGTTAGGAATTTGGGCATCATTTGGCAGCATGTTTCACCATGGCGCTGCCACGGCTGACGGCGATATGCGCAATCAGACCATCGCGCAACCGGTAATTGACGAGAACACGGCCTTCGATATATTCCCCCTGCCGGAGTGCACCGACGACAAAGTCAGGCGCGTCCTGGATCGCCGTGAAGCGGGTGATGGCATCAAGCGTGATGGTATCGTCACTGGCCTTGACACTGTTCACCGTCAACTGCTCGCGGACTCGCTCGAACATGGGTTGGTAAAAATTGATGATACCCTGACGGCCATGTATCGGCGGTACCGAACCCAGTTCCAGCACTACATCCTCGGCATAAAATTTCGGGAAGCGCTCGCAGTCGGCATTGCTGAAGGCGGCGGTATAGGCATGAAAGGCTGCCACCTGGCTGGGATGCGAGCCCAGCCGTGGCAGTTTGGTGACGCCTTTCTCCGGCGGCCAGGTCATCGATTTCAGTTCCACCACCTTGCCGTCGCGTAGTGTATAGGTGACAAAAAACTTCACCGTGACCAGATCGCCGGGATGCAGGTGGCCGAAGGGAAAGTCCGGGCGTTCCTTGCTGGCGTGAAAATCCATATCGACCTCCACGAAAATACAATCGTCCTGTTGCAGGATCCTTTGTGGGCGCATGACCTCCCGTACGCCATCATGCGCCCAGTTGAGGAAGGCCCGTAATCCATCCTTACCCCGATAGTCACGGCTGCCGCCGGAAAACACCAGGTCATCGGCGTAGTATCGCTCAATCAGGGCTTCATCGTCGCCGCTATTGAACAGTGCGATATATTCATTGTAGTTCATGCTCAGTTCTCCATATCCGTCTATAATTATAAGAGTCTGGATTTGGTCTGACCTGGAATGTGAAATAATGTCATAACTAGTTTGGAGGGTCGGTATGAATCGTCTGTCATTATGTCTGTGTCGTCTGAGTGTCTCAATAATAGCCTTATTCCTGTTCTCCGCAACGCTGACAGCGGCGCCGCTGGCCGAATTCATAAACTATAAGGCCGAAGACGGCGCCAACCTGAATGCCCTGTTGTATCTGCCGCAGGAGCCCGGCGGCAGCGTGGTAATCCTGATACCGGGTGGTACCGGCGGATTCATCGATGGTTTTCATGACTATACCCCGCTGGCCGAGCAACTCACCGCCAAAGGTTATGCTTTTTTGCTGGCCAATATGCGTACGGCGGGGACACATGGCTGGTATTACGATCGTTTTGAGACAGCGGAACAGGATGTCGGGGCCGCCGTCGCGATGGCGAAATCCCGCGGCCTGAATCGAATCATACTGGTCGGCGTCAGCCTGGGTGGTCCCAGGGCGGTCTATTACTGGTCGCAAACTCGGGAGCCGTCCGTACAGGCCATTGTGTTTCTTGCCTCCATCACCTCGCCGTACCTGGAGGGACGTATACGTCTGGACGACAAACAACGCGCCGCTTTCGATACAGTCCTGGAGAAAGCGCGTAATCTCGTCAACCAGGGCAAGGGGTACGAATCGATTTGTTTTATTTATTTCGGCGACGTCGGCGAATGTTCCGCGCCGGGTGCTGGCGTTACCCTGTCGGCCGCGAGTTTTATCAGCTATTTTGGTACAGCCGCGGAAACCAATGCCGTCTCAATTAAGTTCACGGGTCAGGTAACGCTGCCGGTGGCGGTTATTCACAGCAAGAATGACGAACTTGCGCGTCCGCCGGTCGCCAGGGAAATATACAACAGCCTGACCGCCACCAGTCGGCGTGATTTGATCTGGATCGAAGAAGCAGGCGTGTCTCATTATCTATCGCCCGGCAAGTCCGCGACGGTTTATGCGCAGGCGGTTGTCAATTGGGTATTGGAGGTCGCACCGCCGAATTAAAGTATTTACCGTCTACGACGCGGCCATTGCCGGGACGAAAAAGTCCGTCAGCAAGACATAAGCAAGCTTTGCGATTTGATACGCGCACCTAGTCCGGCAGGTCCATGCTGCCGGCGCTGACCATGACCGCCGGTCCGCCGACCCGGATGGTCAATTCCTCCTCGCCCTTGTGGTCCATCTCGATGTTCAAAACACTTCTACGAGTTGTGACATTGCCGCGATCTATGACGAAGGTATGAGTACCCTGTTTTATATGCTCATGTGCGCACAGATACCCCGTGAAGGCAGCCATGGCGGAACCAATGGGCGGGTCTTCATGCATACCGATATTGGGACCCACCAGCCGGGCATGGAAGTTGGATTGCGGCATGTCGGTCTGGGTGGTGAACATCAGGTGCGCTGGATTCACTCCAGGCGCGGTAGTTAAACCGGGCATCGCGCACGGCCGCATAGGTCCTGATGGGGATAATGAGATAGGATTGATCGGCATAGACCAGCAGGGGTTGAAATTTTTTCTGCGCCAGATCGATCGCCCGCAAATCCAGCATGTCGACAAGCTGCTCCGGCGGCGGGACAAAACGGTCGATCACCGGTTTGATGCGCCGGCTGAATTGAATTAACTCCGGTTTACCGTCCGCCTGGGTGATATTGACGCTGACGGGGCCGACGTTCTGCTCCAATTCCAATGCGGTATGTTTCCCCTCGAGTTTGATGTCACCGGTGGTGGCCAGCACCATGCCAGTGGCGATAATAGGGTGTCCGGCGAAATCGATCTCCGTATGCGGGGAAAAGACCCGGATGCGGCGGTGGTTGCCGCCCTGTGTGGAGGGAAATACAAATACAGATTCTGACAGGTTCATTTCCCGCGCTATCAGTTGCATGCGATCCCTGGTAAGTCCTTCGGCGTGCGGAAAAACGGCGATCTGAGCGCCATGAAAAATCTGGCGGGTAAAGACATCGGCTATGTAAAAATGGTATTTCAAGACAGGCACACCTTTAACATGATTAGTGAGCATGCTCCAGCACTCCGACCTGAGGTAGCCTGGCCAGACCGGTCTTGCGCGCATGCTCCTCGAAGCCGGGGTTCTTCCAGAAAAATGCGCCAGGCATAGTCGTCGGGATCACGGCAATGTAAAACAAAGCGCGACCGACCAGGGATGTCAGCACGATGATAGCGGC
>JACVQI010000034.1 GCA_015661095.1 Gammaproteobacteria bacterium | reverse complement strand
GACACCACAGACGAGCAAGGCCGGCTGGGTGTTTTCCGTTCTATCCAGTTTATCCTTGGGACCGTTTTGCACCAGCGACCATAGGTCAAAGTTCAGGCAGTCAGAGGCTTGGGTGAACAGCGAGGCAACGATAGTATGTTTTTGCGCGAGTTCCGCCAGCATGCCAACCACCTGTGAACCTTGACCGGGAAAAACCATTGCGATCGCCATACAAATTCTGATTAGCGTATTAGTTTAACTGTTTAAGTCTAAGGGAATTAATAACGGATCAGGGCTGAGCCCCAGGTGAATCCCGCTCCGAATGCTTCCAGTAGCAGGATTTCCCCGGGCTTGATATCCCCGGCAGTGATCGCCGAATCCAGCGCTAGAGGAATGGAACCGCCGGAAGTGTTGCCATGCTCGGCAATGGTCAATACCACCCTTTCCATGGGCAAATCCAGTTTTTTCGCAGTGGCGGTTATGATCCTGATATTCGCCTGATGGGGTACCAGCCAGTCGATGTCAGACTTGGTAAGATTATTAGCGGCCAGAGTTTCATCGACAATGTCGCCTAGCGTATTCACCGCGAATTTGAAGACTTCATTCCCTTTCATCTTCATATAGGGATAGTCACCCGGCTTTGAAACACCGGCCGGCACATTCAGCAGATCGGTATACTTGCCATTCGCATGCAGATGCGTACTGTAGATGCCGGGTTCTGTGCCGGCTTCCAGTATGACTGCGCCCGCGCCATCGGCGAAGATGACGCAGGTTCCCCGATCGGTCCAGTCGATGATCCTGGAGTTGACATCCGCGCCCACGACCAGGATACGTTTATGCTCGCCGCTCCTGATAAATTTATCTGCGATACTTAATGCATAAATGAAGCCGGTACAGACCGCCTGCACATCAAATGCCGCACAGTTGTTATTAATCCCCAGTCTCTCCTGCAACAGACAGGCGGTACTGGGAAAGATCCAATCAGGCGTGGTGGTGGCAACGATGATCTGATCGATGGTATTGGCGTCGATCTCTGCCGCAGCCAGCGCCTTGCGGGCTGCCTGTTCAGCCATATCGCAAGTGGTTTCATCCGCCGCAGCGATATGTCTTTTCCTGATACCAGTCCGTTCCTGTATCCATTCATCCGACGTATCGATCATGGAAACCAGCTCGGCATTATCCATGACCCTTGCGGGCAGATAACCGCCAGTGGCGATGATACGCGAATAAATCAAGGCCGATCCTTAACTACTCGGTTTCCGCCTTGTCTGCGATAACCTTTTTGCCACGGTAATAACCATCAGAACTGACATGATGTCGACGATGAATCTCGCCGGTCTCGGGCTCAACTGACAAGGCCGTTGCCGTCAATGCATCATGGGCGCGGCGCATACCTCGTTTTGACTTGGACTTCTTGGTTTTTTGTACAGCCATAACACCTGTCTCCTCTTACATCTATTTATTACGGTTTAAATTTTTCAAGACCGCGAATGGACTATCATGTTCGGGTCTATATTCTTCAACAATCCGGCTCCCTTTGCAGCGTTCCCGCTCATGCACCGGCGCAATCGGCAATGCCAGTAAAATCTCCTCTTCCAGCAGCGTTTCCAGGGAAATCTCATTATCGTTTAACGTTAATGGCTCGTAACGATCGGAAAGATTCCGGGCAACATTACGATTAATGATTCCAAGGCAAATCTGGCCTTGCAGTGGTAACTCCATGGGCTGCAGACAACGCTGGCATTTAATTTTCAGAGAGACGCTGAACTTTCCCTGAATAAAGATCACTCCCTGTTCATCTTTACCGAAATGTAATTCAAATTTGATGCTGCCTTTATCATCGTGTAGGACTTCCCTGATTCGCTGTAATGCACTTAATGGTATGGTTCCCGTTAACCTTTCCTGCTTCTCTGCGAGCTGTACGGGGTTTATCAAGTGCAGTTCGGGGGGCACCATCAGGCGGGCAAGTTTATCGGGACTGGGATAGGGTGTCAAAGAAAATGATATATTTAACCCATTGACTTGACAGGTATTTACAGGCTGGCATGATGAGTGTGATTAACATCCATTGCTGGAGAAAATCCTATCAAATTAATCCTTGCATCCGGCTCGCCCTTCAGAAAAAGTCTGTTACAGCGTCTGCATATTCCTTTTTCAAGTTTCAGTCCGGAAGTTGATGAATCACCCATGTCTGGGGAACAGCCGGAGGCACTGGTATTACGCCTCGCGGAAGCCAAGGCGACGAAGGTGTCGGAATTCGAACCAGCGGCACTGATCATCGGCTCGGATCAGGTCGCAATCTTGCAGAATAAAATTCTGGGAAAACCCGGAAACTACGAATCTGCCTTCCGGCAATTATCAGAAATGAGCGGCCATAATGTCCGCTTTTTCACCGGGTTATGTCTGCTCAATGCAATAAACGAAAAAAAACAGTTGGCTTGCATCCCCAATGACGTCCAATTCCGGCAGTTGTCCGCGGCGGAAATCGAACGATATCTTATCCGTGAAGAACCCTACCAGTGTGCTGGCAGCTTCAAATCAGAGGCCTTCGGGATAACTTTAATCGAAAAAATTGACGGGCCTGATCCGACAGCACTTATTGGCTTGCCCTTAATAAAACTCTCGGAGATGTTACGAAACGAAAAATATTATTTACCTTAGGTATATCATATATCTTATTGATTATAATGTATTTATATATTATTTTGCAATTTCGAGCGTTGTTAATACGCTTTGAAGGTCATCGGGTAATTCCGAGTCCATAACGAGATCTTTTTGTTTTCCCGGCCAGGCAGGAATACCCAGGGTCTTGGCATGGAGGAACAAGCGGCGTAACCCATGTTGCCGCATGTCCTGATTAAAGGTTTTATCGCCATATTTCGTATCCCCGGCCAGCGGGTGGTGTATAAATGCGGCATGCACGCGTATCTGGTGGGTACGTCCAGTATTTATCTTCACATCGGCGAGTGTCGCCGCATCGAATTGCTTAGTGCGGGTAAATTCTGTCAGGGCATGTTTGCCTGATTCAGAGATGGTGGCGATTCTCTCGCCTGATTTAGCGATGTTTTTCTCAATTGGCGCAGTAACTTTCACCGTTCGATTATGTAAATGCCCCTTTAACAAGGCCAAATATTGCTTTTTGATCCTGCCTTCCCGCAAACACTCGTGCAACCATCTCAGACTGAAGCTGTTTTTCGCTATCATGAGACAACCGGAGGTTTCTCTGTCCAGGCGGTGCACCAGTTGCAGGTCAGTGTCAGCGGGTCTCAAATTACGTAAGATCTCTATAATTCCGTATATCTGGCCGCTACCGCCATGGACGGATAGTCCGGCGGGTTTGTTCAAAATAATAATCTCCTCATTTTCAAAAATCAGGCTGTCCCTGACTAGATTCAGCAGCTTATGGCCCGGCGGTTCGGGTTTTTCCGAAACCGAGAAGTGTACCGGGGGAATACGTACTTTATCGCCTGTTTGCAGCCGGTAATCCTGTTTGATACGCCCGCCATTTACCCTTATTTCACCGCGGCGTAACATCTGGTATATCCTGGATTTAGGCACTTTCCCCAGTTCTTTAATCATGAAGTTATCTATACGGCGGTTACTCTGGCCGGCATTGATGATTACCTGTCTGACACCTTCTTTTTTATTTTGGATCATGGACATATGTGAATATTTGGCATTGCCGTCACAGCGGAAGATTGCTATATTAACCGACAGAGGTGGATACGAGTAACTCTATTCCACGCTGTTTATCTATCAAGATGACTGCATCTGATCGCAGTATCGAAGTTGGCAAACATACCGTGATGGTAATTTTCGCTTTTGCGGATATTAAATCTTATCACTCCTTCGACCGATGGCTGCCCGAAGATCTGGATAGTAAACAAGACTAAAGGTTTCGCGAATTTTAATTACGCTCAAGGACGTACTCATTTGAGGTGACTACCTGCCTCCGATGCGAGATTTTAATCAGGCACGATGGATACCTGAGCTGAACACCTTTAATCCAATTGAGGGATAACGGGATCCAGCTCTGTTAATTTAAGACGCGATTGAACAATTAACCGACCATTCATATTGAATGAATGGTTCAACCCCGGCTCAGGCACTTGTTAAGAGATTAGGTATTTTTTCCTGTCTGCCGGGGGTGAAGTACAGGACATTTAAACATGAAGAGAATGCTGATCAACGCGACTCAGCCGGAAGAGTTGCGCGTGGCGCTAGTGGATGGCCAACGTCTGTATGACCTAGATATAGAATCTGCAGGCCGGGAACAAAAGAAATCCAATATCTATAACGGCCGTATCGTCCGGTTAGAACCGAGTCTTGAGGCGGCATTTGTCGATTATGGCGCGAAGCGCCATGGCTTCCTGCCCTTCAAGGAAATCTCTCGGAATCTGATTAAATCCAAATCCGAAGACAGTGATCGTGGCCGTGTGAATATCAAGGATGGACTTGAAACCGGACAGGAGTTCATCGTCCAGGTTGAAAAGGAGGAGCGTGGCAATAAGGGGGCAGCGCTAACGACTTTCATCAGTCTGGCAGGCCGTTATCTTGTCCTGATGCCTAATAACCCTCGGGCGGGCGGTGTTTCGCGACAAATCGAAGGCACGGACCGGTCGGATGCCAGAGAGGCGATGAGTGTTTTGAATATCCCCCAGGGCATGGGCCTGATTCTACGAACAGTTGGCGTCGGCAAAAATAGTGATGAGCTGCAATGGGATCTGGATTATCTCATGCAACTGTGGGATGCCATTACAAAGGCGGCTAAATCCAGAAGCGGGCCATTTCTGATCTATGCCGAAAGTGATTTGGTTATCCGGGCAATCAGGGATTATTTACGCCAGGATATCACTGAAATCTGGATCGATGAGGAGGATGTCTATCAGCGGGCGAAGGAATTCATGGAACAGGTAATGCCGGCGAATGTGCCCAGACTGAAGCTTTACAAGGAAAAAGATCCTCTCTTTAATCGCTATCAGATCGAAGGCCAGATTGAAACAGCATTTTCCCGGGAAGTGACCCTGCCCTCCGGAGGGGTAGTCATTATCGACCATTCCGAGGCATTAACCAGTATCGATATCAATTCGGCCCGGGCCACCAAAGGTGAAGATATCGAGGAAACCGCCTTGAATACCAATCTTGAGGCCGCCGATGAGATTGCCCGCCAGTTACGCTTGCGCGATTTGGGCGGTCTGTTGGTCATCGATTTCATCGATATGATGAGCTCCCGTAATCAACGCGAGGTGGAAACCCGGCTCAAAGACGCACTGAAAGTCGATCGGGCCAGGGTGCAAATAGGCCGGATTTCGAGATTCGGGTTGTTAGAAATGTCACGCCAGCGATTACGGCCCTCTCTCGGTGAATCAAGCCACATCCCCTGCCCGCGTTGTGATGGCCAGGGCACTATTCGTGGTATTGAATCGCTGTCTCTTGCCGTCATGCGGATTATCGAAGAAGAATGCATGAAAGAGATGACAGCCAAGGTGATTGCACGGTTGCCGGTCGATGCGGCAACATTTCTCCTGAATGAAAAGCGCCATTCCATTCGAGAAATAGAAGAACGCCTGGATGTCGAGATTATAATTGTCCCGGACAGGAATATGGAAACGCCCCATTATGAAGTTCAAAGGGTACGCCTGACCGAGGCAGATATGCGTGCACATGAAAAAGCCAGTTATAAATTGCAGCCTGCCGAAGCGCCGCCTGTTGAAGAGCGCACCACCGCCGTACCCGGCAAGGTTGAAGTTCCCGCGATCAAGCCCGTCCTGCCATCACGGCCAGAACACGCCCCCGCCCCTGTAGTGGTCAAGAAAAACGGCGAAAGTAAAAGCTTGATTGCCAGATTATTTGGGGGGCTGTTTGGCAAATCCGCGGCTGAACAACCCGCCAGGGAAACCACGCAAAAACCGGACACACAACCACAGCCAGCGCGCAGCAGTGAACCCAGTCGTGACCGTGATCGAAACCGGGATCGCGATCGTAATCGGGATAGAGATAGGGATCGAGACAGAGATAAAGCCCAAGGCAGAAAACGCAATGCCGGCCAGAAACGGCAAGGTACCGATCAGCGGCAGAAAGAAAATACCAGTGTTGAAGATAACAGCCAAAAGCAAAAGCGTGATCCGCGACAAAGGCAATCCGGAAGAAAACGCGATTTTGATAACCGTGGAACCGGTAAACCAGCGCGTGATCCTGCAAACCGGAAACCCAGAGGTGATTACGAACAAGGGAAAAGAGAGGAATTCCGTGGGGTAAAACCACAGCCCTCGACGGAGGCACGGCAAATCAATACTGAGCAGGCAGGACCGGTAACTGCGCCGCCGCAAGGGATACCTGCTCAGTCAGAAGCTGCTACACAAGGCTACCAGGCCAGACCTGATATCGCCGCTTCCTCATCACCACCAAGCGATTATCAGGTAGCTGTTCCAGCACCGATACCCGCAGATAAAGCGAGTCCGGACAGCAATAACGCCAGCAGTGAAGCCAACCCTTTGCCGAAACCGGTTACCGATACTATTAACTCTTCCAATGATGATGACAAGACATTAACCCGGGAGCAATTGTCAGGCGCGCGGACAACAGTGGTTGCCACGCCAACGGCCGCACCCGTAAGTCCTGCCAGTCAAACTCAGACAATTCAGCAGCGAGCAGCAGTGGTGCCGCTCCAGGAGACTGTGCAAAACCATACCTCAGCAGGAACACAGGAGAATACCGCGAACTCGACCTCCGCCAGAAGTTATAATTTTAATGGCGAATCAACTACTGAAATAAAAAAAGAACTAGCTAAGTCGGACTCCAGTATAGAAACCGACTCGAGTCGTAACACTCAGGAAAACTCTCCTGTTCATAACAGTATTAAAATTCCGGATGTTTTTACGATAGAACCGGATAATGAAAGGAAGGATTCAGGAGGCTCTGAATAAGTTCCAACTGGACTTTTTAGTCCAACATATTCGCATACCGGACGAAACCTCTGAGTTAATCAGGGGTTCCCGGGGGTTTATTCAGTGTTCGCGGATATGGTTAAAAGTTATATTTGGCCAGCGTTCCATGGTCAGATTTAAATTGATCATACTGGGAGCAAGATACGCCAATTTTCCGCCCCCGTCTTCTGAGAGGTGTTCAATGAGTTTATCCTTGAATTCCCTCAATACTTTGGGATCTTCGCACGATATCCAGCGGGCGCAAACGATGGAAATATTTTCGTAGCCACATTCAACTCCATACTCCTCCCGTAATCTCCAGGCGACGACATCAAACTGCAAAATTCCAACGGCACCCAATATCAAATCGTTATTTTTCAACGGACGAAATACCTGTACTGCGCCTTCTTCACCCAGTTGCACGAGACCTTTTATCAGCGCTTTGGTTTTTAAAGGATCTTTCAAACGGACGCGACGAAAAAGTTCAGGGGCGAAATACGGTATACCGGTATAGGTCAGTGATTCACCCAGTGTAAATGTATCGCCAACCTGGATTATGCCGTGGTTGTGCAAACCAATAATATCTCCGGCCCAGGCCTCCTCTATCTGTTTCCGGGAACCTGCGAGAAAAGTCAAGGCATTAACTATCTGAATGTTACGGCCTAATCTGACATGAAATAATTTCATGCCTTTTTTATAAGCCCCGGAACATATCCTGACAAAGGCTACACGGTCGCGATGTGCGGGATCCATATTGGCCTGGATCTTGAAAACAAATCCTGAGAATGCCGCTTCCAGTGGTTCGACCTCACGCTGAACAGCGACTCGTGGCAAAGGTGCTGGCGCATATTCCGTTAGGCAGTTCAGAAATTCCCTGATGCCAAAATTGTGCAAGGCTGATCCAAAAAACACCGGTGTAGTTTCTCCGGCGAGGTAACTGACTGGATTGAAAGGCGGACACACGCCTCTGACAAATTCTATTTCCTCACGTAGATGTTGATATTGATCACCAAATTGATTTTTAGCGACAACGCTATCCAGCCCCTGGATCTGCTGAACATGAGAGTTTTTACTGACTTTATCGTAAAGAATAATTTTGTCATCATTGAAATGATAAATACCGGCGAGATTACTTCCCATCCCTAAAGGCCAGGTTACCGGAGAGCATTTGATAGTTAATTCCTTTTCGATTTCATCCAGCAAATCAACAGGTGCTCGACCTTCCCGGTCCAGTTTGTTGATGAATGTGATAATCGGAGTACTGCGCAATCGGCACACATCCATTAATTTGATAGTACGTTCTTCCACGCCCTTTGATACATCAATAACCATAAGGGCAGAATCAACGGCGGTTAACGTTCGATAGGTATCCTCGGAAAAATCAGCGTGACCCGGTGTATCCAGCAGGTTTATTACCTTGTCATTAAATTCAAACTGCATCACTGAACTGGTGATGGAAATTCCTCTTTCCTTTTCCATTTCCATCCAGTCGGAAGTGGCATATCTCGCGGACTTGCGGGCTTTGATTGTTCCAGCCATTTGAATTGCACCGCCATAAAATAGCAACTGTTCAGTAACAGTAGTTTTACCTGCATCAGGATGCGATATGATGGCAAAGGTACGCCGTCTGGCAATAGCTTTCTGTAAATCGGACATCAGTCTTAGATAATAAAACGGAAAAGTTTAATGGAACCTGCTTCAGGCGTGGTAATGATGCTTATAAGTTAAGTATATCATAAAATCCATAATTTTATGGCTTACTCCAATATTAACAGTTAACCAGACTGGTTTTTTAAATAAGCATTAAACAGCTTCCTGCTGGCCAGCGGTTTGGCTCCCAAATGGTTTTTCAATATTCTTCTGGTTAACTGTTTGGCTTCCTGTAATTGCAGTGGCTCCTGTATCGTTTTTTGCGCCAATGCAAGCAGTGTTTCCCCAGATATTTTTACAGATTCGCGATCTCGAGGTGAGCTAGCAGTCGGGCCAAAATCAATTTGGTAATAATAGAATTGATTCTGCGCTATAGGCATGCCGGTATTGACATCATGATCAAGCACCAACCCATAACCCAGGGATTGCAGAAGCTGTATTTCGAAAACCCTTAAGATGGTTTCCTCGTTAAGTGGTTGCTGTAATAGGGTTAAGGTATTCTCATAGGCATCAAAGAGTTCAGGATGCGGCTCATATTTATGTAATAAGCGTGTGAGCAGTTCATTCATATAAAAGGATGCGATCAACCGGCTGCCGGAAAGATTATAGTTGGTGCCCGCCGCCTCAATAGCAGTCAACGTGCCCATCTCCCCGCGTATTGTCCAGGCGATGTTCAGTTTCTGGTTGATTTGCATGAGTGGGCGTGTACTGGCATTGCGTTTTTTCGCGCCACGGGCAACTAATGACAATTTGCCATTGTCACGCGAAAACACTTCCAGTATTAAGCTTGTCTCCCGATAATGACGTTGGTGCAGAATAAAACAGGGATGCAAGGCAATCTTCACGGCCGGGTTTTATCTGGTTAACTTTATAAATAAAACAGAATTGGTATCGCGCTTGATACTTGTTATGTTTCGTAACCGAATTGCCTTAAGGCACGCACATCCCCAGTCCATTTTTTTCTTACTTTTACCCAGGTCTCAAGAAACACTTTTTTGCCGAACATTTGTTCCATGTCTATTCTGGCTCTTTCGCCGATGGTTTTAAGGTTGCGGCCGTTTTTCCCTATGACAATCTTTTTCTGGCCTTCGCTTTCTACCCAGATACTGCCGATGATGTGTAAGACACGATTCTTATCTGTGTATTCGTCGATGGTCACCGAGATCTTGTAGGGGAGTTCCGCGCCCAAAATGCGGGTTAGCTTTTCACGTATGAATTCAGCTGCAAAAAAACGTTCATTTCTGTCACTTAACTGATCTTCCGGAAACGCGGCTGGCCCAGGAGAGAGTAATGGGACAACAGTTTTTTCGACCATATCGAAATTATCGTCGGTAACTGCCGATACAGGAATTATTTCCTGAAATTTATATTTGGCAGAGATCGAATTAATGAAGGGTAACAACTTTTCTTTGTTTTTTAATTTGTCTATCTTGTTTATTAACAGCACTACGGGGCTTTTGTTCTTGCTTATAATTTCCAGTATCTGGTCCTCGGGTTGCTTCCACACCAGTGCTTCGACGACCAAGATAATCACATTAACATAGGCTAATGAATCAACCATCTCGCGTTGCATATGTCGATTCAAATTTGTTTGCCGTCTGGTCTGTAAACCCGGAGTATCAATAAAGATAATCTGGTAATCAGCGGTCGTTTTTATGCCCAATAATTGCCACCTGGTCGTTTGCGGCTTTTTTGAGGTGATGCTGAGCTTGTGGCCGATCAACTTGTTCAGCAAAGTTGATTTACCCACGTTAGGCCGCCCGATGATACAGGCGTAACCACAACGAAAATGTTCAGACATAATCATCCTCACTGACTTGCTGCAGGTATTCGAGCGCCTTGCGCGCCGCTGTTTGTTCGGCAATACGCTTACTGCCACCGCTGGCAGAGATTTGTTTTGACAAACCGTCTATCTGACAGGCTATGGTAAATAGCCGGTTATGGGCCTCACCTTCTTCAGCCAGGAGGAGATACACCGGCAATGGCCGTTTATTGGCCTGAAGATATTCCTGTAATTCTGTTTTAGCGTCTTTTTCCAGATTGTCTAAAGTCAAACCAGCCAGCAGGTTACTATATAACGATAAAACAAAATTACGGCATGTGGGCAAATCCGAATCAAGATAAATTGCGCCAATGATAGCTTCAATGGCATTGGCCAGAATTGAATCGCGGCGCCATCCCCCGGATTTCATCTCACCTGTGCCGAGCTTCAAGTAATCCCCCAGGTCAAGATCGCGGGCAAGCCCGGCCAAAGCCCCCTTATTAACCAGGGTGGCACGTAACCGGGTGAGGATGCCTTCCGATTGGGTTGGAAATTTGCGGTACAGTATTTCGGCTATCAGGAAGCCAAGGATCGAGTCGCCCAGATATTCGAGCCGCTCATTATTATGTTTACCATAACTGCGATGGGTCAGGGCAATATCGAGGAGAGATTGATCCTTGAAATTATAGCCTATCTGTTTCTCGATTGCTGGAATCGTCTCAATCCCCTGTTCCGCCTTTCGCCAGGGGCATGCTGATGTCGACCATGAGTAACAGTTGCAGATCAGCTACCAGTTTATTCGTTGCCTGGTATTTCAAATGCAGTACGTTAGGAGCATTTTTCTCTTTCGATTTTTCCAGGATCAGATAATCCTTAAGGTTTTTTTCGTTGAACCTCTGGATGTTGGTGATGCCGATACCCCGCAAAAATGCGTCTTGCGCCTCTTTGGCGGTAAATTTGGATGACCCCTCCCGGTTAACAACCGATTCCATCGCTGCCTTGACCTGTGTTCTCTCATAAATCAGGGGAAATGCACGTAGTCCAAACAGCACAACGATAGCGATAAACGCCAAGACGAACACCAGTCCGATAAATGTCATCCCGCGTTGCATTCTAAACATATTTTTCATTATGCTTACCTCGTTTTGTTGTTCCGTATTACCGCAGACATGGGTGTAATATTATAAATAGCTTATCAGAATTTATCGAATAATTGTGCCTATTCTGTTAAATTCCATCCCCCAACTGGGTATATTCCAAATCCCGTCAAAACGCCAGTTCATCCAGATAAAGAAAGCCCTGCCTATCAGGTTTTCTTCCGGGACAAAGCCCCAACAACGGCTGTCACTGCTGTCATCCCGATTATCACCCATGGCGAAATAACTACCTTCGGGCACTGTGATCCTGACATGGTCATCGTTGCCGGAGCTGATGGCTTGTAAACTGCATTTTTCACCTGTTAGCAGTATTGATTTTGAATAAACATAGGGGTTTAACAGTATTTTGTGTTCCACGGTACCAAGGTTCTCACTCATCCAGGAGACCGTTCCGTATTTTTCTGTTTCATAGGTTCCCATCATTTCCTGTTGCATAGGCACGTCATTGATATAGAGGATCTTGTCACGGTATTCCAGTTGGTCGCCAGGCACGCCTATCACTCTCTTGATATAGGGAATACTGGGGTCCTTGGGATATCTGAACACGATAATATCGCCACGCTTAGGTGCCTTGTTATCCAGAATCTTTGCATTCAATACAGGTAACCGGATGCCATAATCGTATTTATTCACCAGAATGAAATCACCGATTAATAAAGTGGGCAGCATGGAGGCCGAAGGGATCCTGAAAGGTTCAACAATAAACGATCTTAAGATCAATACTACAAAAAATATGGGGAAGAAAGATCGTGCATATTCCACGATCAGAGGTTCTGTTGCCGCATTCGATTCGCCACCCACTTGTGAAGGGATGCTCCTGCGTTTTGGCGCAAACAGCCAGGCATCAACCGCCCAAATGGCGCCACTGATAACTGTTAATATCAATAACAATGCGGAAAAGTCAAAATTCATAAAGAGTATTGGCCGTTGCTAATATTTATATTACTAAACGCATTATCCATTCTTACCGACATGTAATATTGCCATAAATGCCTTTTGTGGTATTTCCACGGAACCGAACTGTTTCATCCTTTTCTTGCCTTCTTTTTGTTTTTCCAATAATTTTCGCTTTCTGGTGATGTCACCGCCATAACACTTGGCTGTCACATTCTTGCGTAATGCCTTCACAGTCTGCTTGGCGAGAATTTTAGAGCCAACAGCGGCCTGCACCGCCACTTCATACATTTGCCTGGGAATAAATTCTTTCATTTTCTCAGTCAAATCACGGCCCCGGCGTTGTGCCTGCGTTTGATGGACGATACTGGAGAGTGCGTCGATTTTTTCCCCATTGATCAGAATATCCAGTTTTATCATCGGTGATGCCTGGTATCTAATGAAACTGTAATCGTATGAGGCGTAACCCCTGCTGGCCGATTTTAATCGATCAAAAAAATCCAGAACGACTTCATTTAACGGCAATTCAAACACCAGCGCTATTTGTTTGCCGAGATACTGCATTTTTTTCTGCTCGCCACGTTTTTCGATACATAATGCAATGACGTTGCCAATATATTCCGGTGGCACGAGAATATCCGCCCGGATAATGGGCGGATTATCAATATACAACGATTCGCCAGCGGTAGTCAGGACTTCATAAACGACTGTAGGTGCCGAGGTAATGAGCGTCAGGTTATATTCCCGTTCCAGCCGTTCCTGAATGATCTCCATATGCAGCATGCCCAGAAACCCGCAGCGGAAACCAAAGCCCAACGCCTGGGAATTTTCTGGTTCATAGTGCAAGGCGGAATCATTCAGGCTGAGCTTTTCCAGCGCATCTCGAAACGCTTCATATTCACCAGAATCCACCGGATACAGACCTGCGAATACCCGTGGCTTGATTTTCTTAAATCCCGGCAAGGCTACTTGTGCCGGATTTTTGCTACCTGTCAGGGTATCACCAACCGGCGCACCATGAATTTCCTTGATACCGGTAATCACATACCCTACTTCCCCGGATCGCAGGCTGTCCTTCCGTTTGCGCTTGGGCGTAAATATCCCCACCTCATCAACGATATAATCCTGGCCGGTAGACATGACCCGGATTTTTTCATTCGTTTTGATTTCGCCATCGACGACCCTGACCAGGGTCACTACGCCGGAATAATTGTCAAACCAGGAATCAATGATCAACGCCCTCAGGCCGGGGTTGCCCGTCGTTGCAGGCGGTGGTATGCGGTGCACGATTTGTTCCAACAATTCCTTAATGCCGGTTCCTAATTTCGCGCTGATGAGGAGAGCGTCACTTGCATCCAATCCGATGATCTCCTCGATTTCCTGTTTTACTCTGTCAGGGTCTGCTGCCTGCAGATCAATCTTGTTAATCACCGGCACAACTTCGAGATTGTTTTCCATGGCCGTCATACAATTTGCAACACTTTGCGCTTCCACGCCCTGGGCGGCGTCAATAACCAGCAACGCCCCTTCACATGCGGCTAAAGAGCGGGAAACCTCATAGCTGAAATCCACATGACCTGGCGTATCAATAATATTGAACTGGTAAACTTTGCCCGAATCACTGGTGTAACTAAGGCTAACACTTTGCGCTTTGATGGTGATCCCGCGTTCCTTTTCGATATCCATGGAGTCAAGCACCTGATTCGACATTTCGCGTTCACTCAGACCGCCGCAATACTGGATAAATCGGTCGGCAAGTGTCGACTTGCCATGATCGATATGCGCGATAATAGAAAAATTTCTGATATTTTCCATGAGTTCGTAGATAGTCAGGTGGTTCCTGTAAAAATTTATATGCGTGGAATGGCCGCCACCAGTAATGCTGCTATTAACTGATTATTCCGGTCGCGAGACTTGGATTTAAACAATGAGCAAATGCACGTCACGTGGAAGTGCACACGCGGCGCAGCTTACCAGGCGACATCATTGGGTCTTAGCATCATCCAACTTTAATGCCAGGAATATGGGATTTCCCCGTCTCTGTACCAGTATGGCCACAGGTTTATCTTTCGGTAAGCCGGTAATAATACTTTCAAATCGTTTTACATCCTGAACTTTTTCATTGTTAATCAATAACAGCACATCTCCTGGCAATAGCCCCGCTCTGCTGGCCGGACCTGATTTGACGCCCTCGATCAAGACGCCATGATCCAGATCCAATTCCTCGAGCTGTGCTTGCGTCAAATCTATTACAACGATATTCATCTGATTGGCTGGAGACTGATCCGGTTTGTCCGTTGACTTGCTGGCGATTTTACTGGTGTCATCCGGCAGTACTTCGATCTTCACTTCTAGCGTTTGCCTTTTGCCCCTGCGGATGATGTCAATGGGCACAGTTTTGCCTATTTCTGTTCCGCCGACCATGGGGGGCAAATCCGTGTCATTGATTACCTCCCTGTTATTGAAGGTAACGATAACGTCACCTATCTCAAAACCGGCGGATTCTGCCGGACTGTCCGTGAGGACTTTTGTGATTAATGCCCCATAAGGTCTCTCCATGCCGAATGTTTCAGCCAATTCCCGGTCAACACTTTGTATCAAAACTCCCAGCCAGCCACGAGTGACATTCCCGTGATCTTTCAGTTGTTGATAGACATTTTTAACCAGATTGATAGGCACGGCGAAGGACAGACCCATGAACCCGCCGGTACGGCTGTAGATCTGGGAATTTACTCCAACCACTTCCCCATCCAGATTGAAAAGTGGACCGCCGGAATTGCCCGGGTTTATAGCGACATCGGTCTGGATAAAGGGGACGTAATTTTCGTTAGGCAAGGGTCTGCCTTTGGCACTGACTATACCAGCGGTAACGGAGTGATCGAACTGGAAAGGTGAGCCTATGGCCATTACCCACTCACCTACTTTTAATTTATCAGAGTCGCCTAACTGGACCGTAGGCAGGTTCGTGCCATCGATTTTCAATACGGCGATATCACTCTGCCCGTCAGCACCGATAATTCGGGCGATGAATTCCCGCCGGTCAACCAGGCGGACGATGATTTCTTCGGCATCTTTCACAACATGGTGATTGGTAATAATGTAACCATCTTCAGAAATGATGAACCCTGACCCCAGGGATTCCTGCTCCAGATCAGGGTGTGGTCGACTGCCGTCCGGCATTTCACCAAAAAATCTTCGGAAAAATTCATTGAAGGGGCTGTCTTCAGGAATATTCGGCATGGGTTGCATACCATGTACTGACCCATTGATTTTTATGGTTGTACTGATATTCACCACAGCGGCGGCATTTTTACTCACCAGTTGAGTAAAATCGGGTAACTGCACTGTTTGCGCTTGCGGGCAAGGGATATAAATCACCGCGGTTAGCAGCATGGCAGTGAAAAAAGAACCAATTTTAAAATTAGACATATTCAACAATTCTCAGTATTTGCGGGTGTATTGTTCAATACCGTGATTTGAAAAGCAATCCCGGTGTTAAAGTGGTGGTTCGGGACGTGGTTTGTCGGGTCAGTTAGTGTTAGTGATGGATACGGCCATTTTTTCCACGGTGGCTGGCGGGACTTCTCCAACGACTGTTACCTGAAAACCGTTTGCCTGTCTGGCAAAGGCATTGACGGCTCCAATTCTCGACAAGCCAGGAACAAACTGTAAGCGTAAATCAACCGGTTCAATAAAAACGGAGACCATCGCCATGCCGTCCGTATATACCATATGATCAACCTCGGTTGAATTAGCCGAGTAAGGAACTTTTTCACGCTTGCTCATGGCAAAACCGTCTGGCATCCATTTGACTTGCCAGTAACCATTAGAGTTTTGAGTGACTGTATTTTGTCCAGTATTGTCGAATCGCGTATATCCGTCGCTGGCTATGGCCGGTGTCAACATTTCATCCGAGATGCTTTGCAATACATCCAGTTTGGTGAATTCGATTTGCTCAAGAGGGTAACCAGACTCGTTTTTAAGTTCTGATTTCAGCAGCAGGTGGTTGGTATTGTCTATCCATAATTGATAGCCATAACGATAGTTGTCATTGGGTTGTATAGTGACAATGGTCGCTTCTATACCGGCAACTCGATCCTGCCCGGAAATGGAAAATCTGTAATAAGCGGTCAGTTTTTCAACGGATTCATGCAACTGAGTCAGAGGCAAGGTATAAGGGTGGCTTTTTTCCACCATCACTGACTTGTTATCCGGAAAAATACAGGTGACCGATTTGTTATTTCTGATGATCTCGCGCGGATGGCCGGTCAGGGACACCAATCTCTCAACTTCCCCGTCACTGCCGTTCTGATGGATAAGCCGCATGGTGTTCAGTTGCCGTCCATGTCGATAGATGAAGATACCGTCATAATTCAACTCATGCGTGGCACGGGACATTTGCTGAACCAGTTGTTGCGGTGATAAACCGTCTATTCCTGCCAGTGTATGGACTGGTATTTGGAGCAGGAGGAGACAGATACTTTTACGACAATCAGACAGGAGGGAGTTATTGGTCATCGTCATTGGCGATTATTCTTACATAAGGAATAATTCCCTGTACACCGGTTTGTGAAGTGCGTAGTTCATTATAGTTGACGAGGTAACTATTCATGCGCGGGTTTGGTTCAACATCTCCGGCATTCTCTATCGTTGATGAAACCGCATTCGTCGAGACGGGAAAGGTATACCTGCTGAAATTGGCGTTAAACTGGGGCGGTTTGGTATCGGCAATCTGGACGGGTGGAGATTCCGGGGTGCGGACTGAGTTTTGTTGTATGCCGAAAATAGCGATCGCAGCTACCGAGGCGGCGATGGCGAAGCCTGCCGCTGGTCTGAGCAAGCGGCTGGCTACGAACCGGTGACTGGAAAGAGGCGTTGGCTCTTTGGCGATTTCGCGCGCGATCTTGTCAGCCAGATCCCGGTCAAGATATTCAGGCAGAATGCCGTTGAGTGCATCCGCTATAAGGTGATAACGCCACCAGGTCTTACGCAGGGATTCCGATGTCATCAATTTGCTGATTGCAGGATCGGCGTGATTGTCAATTTCACCGTCCATCAGGCTGGATAATTTCTGCTTTAGTTCATCATTCATCATGGGCCTCATTCTTCTAGTAAGGGCGCTAGCTTGTTATCGATTGCTTCTCTGGCACGAAATATCCGGGAACGAACCGTGCCGATAGGACAGTCCATAACCTCCGCGATTTCTTCATAACTCAATCCTTCAATCTCGCGCAAAGTTATCGCCACGCGCAGATCCTCGGGCAATTGTTCGATGGCTGAAATAATTGTCGCCTGAATTTCATCTGTCAGCAGTAAATGTTCCGGTGTCGCAATGTCCTTTAGAACATTATCACCATCAATTTGTTCAATTTCCGAGAAATCTTGTTCCACCCCGGCGGAACGCCGTGACTGCAAGGACAGATAATTTTTGGCGGTGTTAATGGCAATGCGGTATAGCCAGGTATAAAAGGCGCTGTCTCCCCGGAAATTCGGCAAGGCCCGATACGCCTTTAAAAATGCTTCCTGTGTGATATCCAGGACGTCATTTTGGTTCCTGAGAAAGCGCGAGACCAGATTGGTGAGCCGGGATTGATACCTCAGTACCAACACATCAAAGGCGGCTTTATCACCCTGTTGTACTCTTGCAACTAGCAATTGGTCTGTTTCATTACTGCGCATGTAGGGGAGCCTGGATATATA
>JACVQI010000033.1 GCA_015661095.1 Gammaproteobacteria bacterium | reverse complement strand
ACTTATAGACTGCGTAATCGCAGCGCCATTATCACTGGACCGAGCCTGGATTTATGAATCTACGGGGGAATTAGCCATGGCCAAAGCAGACGGAACGAATAAACCCAAACCTGAGCAAAACAAGCTCCACGAGGCACTGGAGCGGCGCCGCAAGTATCCCCGCATTGTCATCAATGTGCCGGTCAGCATAAAACCGGAGAAGACAAACGCGGTAACCGCTATGGTTCATGATATTTCCATAGACGGCATCCAGGTCCGCTGCGATCGGGAAACGACAAAACAACTTCATCCCACCGGTACGTTCATCAAGGAAGGCAAAGGACCACTGGTAGAAGTAAAGTTCGATCTGCCATTCAAGACCCAGCCCGAACAGATCACAATAACCTGTCAGATTTACTATCTAACCGTGATCTCGAAAACCGAGTTCGCTTTCGGCCTGATGTTCCGG
This sequence comes from Gammaproteobacteria bacterium, assembly GCA_015661095.1. GTDB lineage: Bacteria > Pseudomonadota > Gammaproteobacteria > Eutrophobiales > Eutrophobiaceae > JACVQI01. The sequence continues at coordinate 12,741 of JACVQI010000033.1, read as the reverse complement.
AAGTATTCCGACAAAAGCGCTGCCCTGGTGGACAGATTTATCATGGATGAGATTATTCCCGTTGAAGACAAGGTCCGTACTTTCCTGCAAGAACCGCGTTCCCGGAAGGAAATTTCAACTTATATGAATATGCAAGGCAATGAAGTGGCTGAAGTCCTCGATCGGCTGCAGGTCAAGGGTGAAATCATCTCGTTCGGTGATGGTCGTGACGTCAGGCACCTGAAATTATCAGCCGCAATGACGACGATTTTTAATACTCTGGATCGGCTGGAGCAACGGCTGCAGCGGCTGGAGCAAGCTAGCAGCGGGAAATAACGGGAATGGATGACACTGGGGAAGCGTGCGTCTTCGTTGTCAGGTAGTGTTAGCGCAGGGGTCTTGCTAGAATAGCGAGGCTTCGCATATGCGAAGCAATGACTTAGAGGCAAGATTGGGACAACTCCGGACTCAGCGACGGCATCAATCATGAAGCATATTCCAGCAATCAAGTCCGTTATGACGCCGTTCCCGTATTCCGTTGATATCAGCGCGCCGATCCAGGAAGCGCAGGAGTTCATGCGGGTACACAAGATTCGGCATCTGCCGGTAACGCAGGAGCAGAAATTGGTCGGCGTATTGACGGACCGCGATATCAAACTGTTCCTGGGTCCGGATTTTGATTATCCGGACAAGAAAGACGTCACCGTCAAGGATGTGTATATGGACCACCCGTATATTGTCGACCTGAACGAACGACTGGATAAAGTTTTGCGAACAATGGCTGAAAAGCATTTCGGTTCGGTCCTGGTGACGAGAAACGGTAAGCTGGCGGGGGTCTTTACCAGTACCGATGCCTGCGAAAGCTTCGCCGAATTTTTACGGGAAACGTTCAATCCGCCGGGCGGAGACGAGGCCGCCTGATTGTCCGGGACAGCATGAAGCAAAAAAGATATCCTGGAAATTGCCGACTTTCGTTAAGGGATCGAACCGATGCTGGGTGATCGCAGAAGAGTCAATAGACTCCTGAGACATGATCGGCGGCGATCCGCCGATCGCCGGAATAGTGATCGATCGACGCGCGTTCAGAGGATTGCGACGGAACCAGCTGCACGCAGCGCAAAGGATGAAAGAAGGCAGCTTTCCCGGCGATTTCATGATCGGGTTAAATCCACCTGAGCTGATACTGCTGGTTGTACCGCGATCGCGGCCAAGCCCCTGAAGTACAACGGCTATCACTTGCTCAGGATTTTGATCAGGTCCTCCTGCGTGTCGATATCGATTTCCGCTTCCGGGATGGAAACCCTGATCACTTGTTCCAGATTGCTTTCGATGATCGCCTTGGCGCCGGTGTCACCCCGCAATTGCTGGATGGCCGGGAAATGTTGCGCCGGGAAGATGGCGGGCACACCGACCGTATTCGCATAGGAACTCGCGATGATTTTGGTGTGATCGCGTTTCCAGACATCGATCATCTGGCGAATGTGCGTTTCATTAATGTATGGTTGATCGCACAGGATAATCAGCACGCCCTTGCAGCGCGCTGGCAGTGCCTTGATACCGGTGCGGAGCGAAGAGGCAATGCCGTTTTCCCAGTCCTTGTTGACGACGATCTCAATATCATAACCGTCCGCTTCCCGTTGTAATTTATTAGGCTTGATGCCCAGCACCAGTTTCACCCGGTTGTCAAAAGTGTTACTGGTTGTGTCTATCGCCCGTTTCAACAGTGATTTGCCATCCAGTTCCAGTAATTGTTTGATACCGCCGAAACGCGTGGATCCGCCGGCGGCGAGGACGATAGCGTACAGGTCCTGCTCGCTGACGACGGGAGGTGGCTCTGCTTGCAGGGCCGGCGCCGCCTGGCTGGTTAACCGGCCGCCGCTGCACTGGTTAACGACCGCCTGGATTTCGCTCACCAATGCCAGCGCAATCTGTTCCGGGGAACGGCCACCGAGATCCAGGCCAACAGGGCCGTATATTCTTTCCCCGGTGATGGCTGGATCGAGTGCCAGCGCCTGCAACAATCTGTGCTTGCGCCGTTCCGTACCTAATAAGCCTATATATTTCAGACTGGTGTTACCCCGCAGGCATTGCAGGTAGCGCTGGTCGAGATCGAGTCGATGGGTCATGATGACGACGGCATCGATCCTGTCGATATCAACCGCAGCCAGCATTCCTTCCGGTTCCAGTGTCAGGACCCGGTAGGCCGTTTCGAAATACTCTGATTGGGTATTCGCGCTACGTGGATCGACGATGGTTACCAGCCAGTCCATGGTCGTGGCCAGTCGCAGCACGGGTATGACATCCGGTCCGGCGCCAATGATGAGTAACTGTAACGGCGGGGTGATGATGTCATAAAAGGCCGTGAACGAGCCTTCACCGGACATGCAGGATTCCAGGGATGATATGCCGGAGTCCCGGATCTGACTGGCGATTTCCGTCAATTCCCGGCTGTAACGCGGGTCCAGATCGCTGTGGATGGCTGCCGCCTGCGCGATCAGAACATTCGCCCCCGGGCTGCAGTCAGCGAGGGCGGACTCACAGATGGTAACGAGCACGGCCTGCTGTTGCCGCAGACCCGTAAGCAACAGTTCCAGGGTGTTGTTGGGATCCGCCACGGCCAGATATTGCAACAGTACGGTGACTCGGGCGCCGGGTTCGAGTTCAACGGCCAGATTGCCGGAGTCAATCGACTGGCTATCAAAATCGAGGATTTGCAACTCGCGGGTCGCGAAGATCGGCGCCACTCGGGCCAGTATCGCCTGGTGTAATTCATTCCCGCCCAGCAGACCATAACAACAAGCGTCCGGGGTGATGAGCATACGGGCGCCGGCTTTCCGGTAGGTCGAACCCTCGGTAGCAAGGATAGTCGCCAGGACCAGTTCAGTGTGCTGGATTCTCAGTGTATGGTAGTCGGCTACCAGACCCTGCAGCGTGAAGTTCATGCGGGTTAAATCTGTTTCAGCTGAGTCAGAACCGCGGTAGTTTGTTCCAGCCGATTGATGACAGTGCCGACGAATGCCTTCAGGAATCGGAGCTGGGTGCCTTCCTCGGCCCGATCCAGATTCGCGGCATTGACTTTGATCAGGGCGACCTCGGTTTTCGAGGTTACGGTGGCGGTTCGTTCGGTTTGCGCCAGGTAACCCATTTCGCCGAAACAATCGCCTTCCTGCAGATTGCCGATGTGCTGATTGTTTTTGGTAATACTGACGACACCGGCTAACAGGATATAGAATGAATCATCCAGATCGCCTTCTTTGATGATGGTCGTCCCGGCCGGATAGGTTTGCCACTTACCGGCACGCACCAGTTCCCAGATATCAACATCGGTGAAGCCTTTGAGAAAACCGGTGTTTTTCAGGATCTCGAATTTCTCCTTAAGGTTGTCGCGGGTTTCCACCTTTTCCAGATCTTCATAAATCAGGGCCAGATCAGCCGCCAGGTCCAGGCCGTTGGCGTAGCGTTTATCCGGGTTTTTCTTCAGCATCCGTTTTAAAGTGTATTCCAGACCCTCCGGCAAATCCGACCGGTAATCGGCTATGGGTGGCGGTTCTTCCTTGGTAATCTTTTGATTGATGGCGAGCAGGCTGTCGGCCCGGAACGGGTTATGGCCAGTGAGCAGTTCATACATGACTACTCCGAGGGAAAACAGATCGGTATTACTGGCAAGCTGCCATTCATTGATTTGCTCGGGCGACATGTACAGCGGCGAGCCGATGAAACCGTCGAACTGGGTGGTGGTCGTGTCCTGCCGGTTCACCCTCGCGATGCTGAAGTCGGATAGCTTGATATCCCGCTTCTGGGTAAAGAGGATATTGCTCGGTTTGATGTCCCGGTGTATGACTCCCTGCCGGTGGGCATAATCCAGGGCTTTGGCGGTGTTATAGACGATGCCGACGACTTCCCGGAGGGGCAGCAGGGAGTCGGATTTGCAAAACGCTTCCAGTGTTTTGGCCCCGTGCACATATTCGATAACCAGGTAACAAAGATCGTTATCGACGTCGGCATCGTATAATTTCAGGATATTGGGATGGCTGAGGACGCTGGCGGCGTGGGCCTCGTTAAAAAACAGTTTTTTGAATCTTTCCCCATCCTCGGATTTATTGATGTATTGCGGGTGGGCGACTTTGATGGCTACTTTACGCGAGGTGAATGGATCGTTCGCCGCGTAGACCGTGCCCATACTGCCCCGGCCGACTTCTTCCAGGATCGTATATTTGCCGATCTTGCTGGGTTTGGAACTGACCGTATAAAAAGTACTCGACGGTGATTGCTGTTCCATAACTGAATAATCTTCTGTGTTTTATGCTCGACCAGGGATAAAGCAATCTCAACTTCGGGCCTGATCGCGTAATTTAAGCCAGGATATGATCGTGATATTGAAATTGAATAACAATACAAAGATTAGTGATTTTGCAGGAAAAAACAAGCGATAAACTGTGACTATTATCAGTAATCAGAGGTTACTGAAGCCGTTATTGCAGGCGTTCGAGTGCCTTCAGTGCATTCGGATCGCCCTGATCGGCCGCTTTCCTATACCATTTTCTCGCTTCTTCCACGTTTCTGGAGACGCCCCGGCCTTTGGAATAAATCACTCCCAGATTGTACTGGGCGTTCGGATGGCCGGATTCGGCCGCCCGGCGATACCAGTGATAAGCCTCTGTATCATTGCGATTGGTGCCATAGCCTTTGCCAACCATGTAACCGAGGTTCATCTGGGCATTGATATGGCCGTTTTCAGCGGCTTTCCGGTACCATTTAAACGCCTGCTGCTGATCGTTCTGGACACCGATGCCCTTGGCATACATATCGCCCAGATTGGCCATTGAATTGAGATGGCCTTTTTCCGCGGCCGAGTAATACCAGTTAAACGCCGCAGTATAGTTTCTGGTTATTCCTATTCCTTTCATGTACATCATGGCCACGGTCGACTGCGCCGTTACATCGCCTTGTTCCGCGGCTTTTTGATACCACTGGAATGACTTGTTGTAATCCTGTTCCACCCCTCTGCCCTTGGCGTAAATGACCCCCAGATTGAATTGCGAATTCAGGTGTCCCTGTTCTGCGGCTTTTTGATACCACCGTGCCGCTTCCGTTTCATTTTTCTCCGTGCCGATGCCTTTAGCGTAGAGGAAGGCCAGCGTGGCCTGTGCCGTTACATCCCCTTGCTCCGCGTTCTGCAGATGGACGGTCAAGGCTTTATCGCTTTTCCCGGCTTGTTCCGGCTTCGTTACGGCGGGCGCCTGCATACGATCCTGGGCCAGTATGATCGCCTGCCATTCAGCAATCGACTGGGGGCGGTCCTGGCGTTTGAAATTCATGGCCGTATCGATGGCCATTAACAGGGCATCGGAATACTTGCCTTTGCCGATTTCTATGGCTTGCACGTAGGTGTCCCGCCCGGTAATACTGATAGCGGTGCTGCGATCGATGGCATCGCACGGCGGTATGCCGGAAATGCAACGGTAGATGGTGGCGCCCACAGCGTAAATGTCCGTCCATGGGCCCTGCTCATCGTCATTCGTGCTGTATTGTTCGATGGGCGCATAGCCTTTGGAGAAGATACTGGTCAGGGCGTGCCGGCTTTCCTCCAGCGCCTGCCGGGCGGAACCGAAATCGAGTAATACCGGCTCGCCATCGACCCGGATAAAGATATTCGCCGGCTTGATATCGCGGTGGATAAAGCCATGAGCGTGAATTAATTTCATGCCATCGAGGATGGGAAAGATAACCGTTCTGACATCCGCTTCCTCCAGGATTTTACGGCGGTTCAGGATTTCCTGCAGGGTCTCGCCCAGTTCATAGTCCATAACCATATAGGCGGTATTATTAGCCTCAAAGACGTTTCTGACCCTGACGATGTTCGGATGTTTAAACTGGCCGATGGTGCGTGCTTCGTCTATGAAATTCTGCAAGCCCCAGCGATACCGGTACTCGTGTTCATGCGATACGGATTGAACATGATTTTGCTCAACGCGGGTTGCCAGGTCGACCGGCATGTATTCCTTGATCGCCACTTCATGCGCCAGGTTCCGGTCTTCGGCCAGATAGGTGATGCCGAAGCCACCCTGGCCGAGAATATCCTTAATCTCGTACCAATGGAGTTGCGTTCCGGGTGCCAGGGCATTCAGATGTCGGTTCTTTTTACTCACACTGCGTACAGACGTCAAAGCCAATAGTCGGTTGTAAGTTTCCGGATTGCTGGCGGCTTGATTACCTGCCATATTGCCGGATAGAAATTAAAGCATATGCAATATTCCGCTTGTATTGCAATAGATTAGCGGAATTACCAGCTGTAACCCTTCAGATTATAGGCATAAATAGTCTATTCGACACAAAAAATCCCGTTTGTATGCAGACTTGTCGTTACCAACAGGCTGCTAGCCGGGTTGCAGGAAAACCCAGCCATCATGGCTACTGATTGCGATTGGAGTCAGGGACTCACCGCTACAGGGGCCATGAATGCAATAACCGTCTTCGATACGGAATTGCGCACCGTGGGTCGCACAGGTGATGAGTTTACCGGTGGCGTCCAGGAATTGATCCAGCAGCCAGTCCAGATTGACGCCGGTATGGGGACAGCGATTGATATAGCCATACAGCCGGTCGTTGTGTCGAACAACGAAAATATGTAGATCCCCGCCTCCCGATTTAATGGCAAAACCCATGGCTGGATTCGCCGCCAGCTCAGTCAGTACGCATAAGTGGATTTTTTCATCTGCCATGGCGTGAAGTGGTTACTCCCGTTTGAATGGACAGCAATCAGGTCAGTTCAGTACAATTCCGGAAATTAATAAGAACGGGAACAGCCGCGAGGCTGCTCCCGTTTTGTCTATGTATCTATTCGGAGATTTGTTTGACGCATTCGGCAATACTGGCATTAGCAGATGGTAGTCTATTTTATGGTCAGTCTATAGGGGTGCAGGGTAAATCATCCGGCGAAGTGGTGTTCAATACTGCCATCACGGGTTATCAGGAAATACTGACGGACCCTTCCTATTATCAGCAAATAGTCACCCTCACCCAACCGCACATCGGCAACACCGGCACGACTCGGGAAGACGAAGAATCCGGAAGGGCTTACGTCAGCGGTCTGGTGATTCGTGATCTGCCCTCCCATCTCAGTAACTGGCGCAGTGAAGAAGCCCTGGATCAGTACCTGGTCCGGCAGCAGGTTGTCGGTATTGCCGACATCGATACCCGCCGGCTCACCCGGATCTTGCGCAATAAGGGGGCCCAGAATGGCTGCATCATGGCGGGAGACAAGCTGGATACAGCCGAGGCCATCCGTGTGGCCCGGGACTTTCCGGGATTGCAGGGGGCGGATCTGGCGCGGCTGGTGTCGACCAAAAACCGTTATAGCTGGACCCAGGGAACCTGGTCGTTGACAGATGGGCTACCGGCAGCGAAACCGGCCGCAGGCTCGGATTATCATGTGCTTGCCTATGATTTCGGGATCAAACGCAATATTCTGCGCATTCTTTCTGATCTGGGTTGCCGGTTAACGGTGGTGCCGGCGGAAACGTCGGCGCGGGAAGTGCTGAAGGAGAAGCCGGATGGCGTATTTCTTTCCAATGGTCCAGGCGATCCGGAACCGTGTGATTACGCTATTGCGGCTATCCGGGAGATTTTGCCGAGCAGGATACCTGTGTTCGGAATCTGTCTGGGGCATCAATTGCTGGCACTGGCAGCAGGCGCTAAAACGATAAAAATGAAATTCGGGCATCATGGCGCCAACCATCCGGTGCAGGATCTGCATACCGGCCGGGTTATGATCACCTGCCAGAATCACGGCTTCGCCGTGGACGAAGGCAGTTTGCCCGCGCATGTGCAGGCGACTCATCGTTCCTTGTTTGATGGTTCGTTGCAGGGGCTCCGGCACAAGGACTATCCCGCTTTCAGTTTCCAGGGCCATCCCGAAGCCAGTCCCGGCCCGCATGATATCCGGCCCTTATTTGACCGCTTTATTCAATTAATGCAAGAGAGAAGGTGATTGGTGAATTGTAATTCGTTATTCGTGACTCGTAATTGGTGTCGACTAATCACACATAACGAATCACGAATTACGTTACTGTATGTAAAGTAAGATTTAACTGTAAATGTATGCCCAAACGAACCGATATAAAAAGTGTTTTGCTGATCGGGGCCGGTCCTATCGTCATCGGCCAGGCCTGCGAATTCGATTATTCCGGCGCCCAGGCCTGTAAGGCGCTGCGCGAGGAGGGCTATCGCGTCATCCTGGTCAATTCCAATCCGGCGACCATCATGACCGATCCGGAAATGGCCGACGCCACTTATATCGAACCTATCAACTGGCGCACCATCGCCCGGATCATCGCCAGGGAACGGCCCGATGCCTTGTTACCGACCATGGGCGGCCAGACGGCTCTGAACTGCGCTCTGGACCTGGCCCGCGAAGGCGTACTGGCCGAATATGGCGTGGAGATGATCGGGGCCAGCCGCGAGGCGATCGACAAGGCCGAAGACCGGGAGCGGTTTCGCGATGCCATGCGCAAGATCGGCCTCAAACTTCCCAGGTCAGGCCTGGCCCACAATATGGAACAGGCCTGGCGCGTACAGGCAGAGATCGGTTATCCAATTATCATCCGGCCGTCCTTCACCCTCGGTGGCAGCGGCGGTGGTATAGCCTATAACAAGGAGGAATTCGCCGAGTTGTGTGAACGCGGGCTCGATGCCTCGCCGACCAATGAAGTCCTGCTGGAACAGTCCGTAATCGGCTGGAAGGAATTTGAGATGGAAGTGGTCCGGGACCATAAAGATAATTGCATCATCATCTGTTCGATAGAAAATCTGGATCCCATGGGCGTGCACACCGGTGATTCGATCACGGTGGCCCCGGCTTTGACCCTGACTGACAAGGAATACCAGATCATGCGCAACGCCTCGATCGCGGTATTACGGGAGATCGGCGTCGATACCGGCGGTTCCAATGTGCAGTTCGCTGTCAATCCCGCCAATGGCGAACTGAATATCATCGAAATGAATCCGCGTGTCTCGCGCTCCTCAGCCCTCGCCTCCAAGGCTACCGGTTTTCCCATTGCCAGAGTGGCCGCCAAGCTGGCGGTGGGCTACACCCTGGATGAACTGGAGAATGAAATAACGGGTGGCGCTACGCCGGCTTCCTTCGAACCGACCATCGACTACATCGTCACCAAGATCCCCCGCTTCACCTTCGAGAAGTTTCCCCAGGCGGATGATCGCCTGACCACGCAGATGAAATCGGTGGGCGAGGTCATGGCCATTGGCCGCACGTTCCAGGAGTCGCTGCAGAAGGCCTTGCGCGGTCTGGAAACCCAGTTGGACGGTTTAAATGAACAGGTCCGGCCGGACGACGCGGACGTCAGGGAGACCATACAGCAGCAGTTGCGTGTGCCGCGCGGTTCGCGCCTGCTCTATGTCGCCGATGCCTTCCGCCATGGATTTTCGGTTGCTGAAGTCCATGATTTCAGCCGCATCGATCCCTGGTTTTTATATCAGATCAAGGACCTTGTGGAGGAGGAGGAACAATTGCGGCAGTTGTCACTGGAGCGGCTGGACGCGCAACATCTGCGGCGCCTGAAACGGAAAGGCTTTTCCGACAGCCGGCTGGCGCATCTGCTGGGCAGTCAGGAAGCTACCATCCGCCGCCTGCGCCAGCAGTTGTTGGTACGGCCGGTATACAAACGGGTCGATTCCTGCGCCGCTGAATTCGCCGCGACCACGGCTTACCTGTATTCCACCTATGAAGAGGAATGCGAGGCGCTGCCGAGTGAGCGGCAGAAAATCATGGTGCTGGGCGGCGGGCCCAACCGCATTGGCCAGGGCATTGAATTTGATTATTGTTGCGTGCATGCGGCGCTGGCTATGCGCGAGGCCGGGTATGAAACCATCATGGTGAACTGTAACCCGGAAACCGTCTCGACCGATTACGATACGTCGGATCGTTTATATTTCGAACCTTTGACGCTGGAAGACGTGCTTGAGATCATCGAGGTTGAGAAACCCCTGGGCGTGATCGTTCAGTATGGCGGTCAGACTCCCCTGAAGTTGGCGCGCGATCTGGAGGCGGCCGGTGCCCCGATTATTGGCACTTCACCGGATTCTATCGACCTGGCGGAGGATCGGGAACGCTTTCAGCAATTAATCGAGAAACTTGCTTTGAAACAGCCGCCCAACCGGATCGCGAGGAACGCGCAGGAGGCGGTGGCAGGGGCCGCTGAAATCGGTTATCCGCTGGTCGTCAGACCGTCCTATGTCCTGGGTGGCCGGGCGATGGAGATTGTGTACGATGTTTCCGATCTGCATGTATACATGGACCGGGCAGTGGCGGTTTCCAATGCTTCCCCGGTATTGCTGGACCGGTTTCTGAGTAATGCCATCGAAGTCGATGTCGATGCCATCTGCGATGGCCATGAGGTGATCATCGGCGGCATCATGGAGCATATTGAACAAGCGGGCGTGCATTCGGGCGACTCAGCCTGTTCGCTGCCGCCGCACAGTCTGAGCGCGGAAGTGCAAAGAGAACTCGCGAGCCAGGTCAGACAATTGGCGCGGGGCTTGAACGTTATCGGTTTGATGAATATCCAGTTCGCCATCCAGGGTGACGATATCTACGTCCTGGAAGTCAACCCGCGTGCCTCACGGACGGTGCCGTTTGTGTCCAAGGCAACCGGGGTGTCCCTGGCGAAAATAGCCGCGCGCTGCATGGTCGGGCAAAGCCTGGCCAGCCAGGGTGTGACAACCATCAAACAACCCGGGTATTATTCCGTCAAGGAAGCGGTATTCCCGTTTATCAAGTTTCCCGGTGTGGATCCGTTACTGGGGCCGGAAATGAAGTCCACGGGGGAAGTCATGGGCGTGGGCGCTACATTCGGTGAGGCTTATGCGAAGGCCCAACTGGCAGCGGGCGAACTTGTGCCAAAGTCCGGCCTGGCTTTTATCAGTGTCCGCGACGCCGATAAACCCGCTGCCCAGATGGTGGCACGCGATCTGGCAAGGCTGGGCTTCCGGTTGTGCGCCACGCATGGCACCGCCAAGGCCCTGCGTGATGCCGGTTTGGAATGCCAGGGTGTGAATAAAGTAAGAGAGGGGCAACCCCATATCGTCGATATGCTGAAAAATGATGAAGTCAATCTGATCGTAAACACGACGGAAGGCAAACAGGCCACCGCCGATTCCTATTCCATCAGGCGTACGGCCGTGCAGCACAAGGTCTTCTACATGACCACCATGGCCGGTGCCAAGGCGATCATCCACGCCATGTCCGGTCTGGAGTCGGTAAGCGTGCATCGTTTGCAGGAATTGCATCAGGGGATAACCGGATGAGTAAAACACCGATCACCGCCCGCGGTGCCGACCGCATCCGCGAGCAATTGAGTAAATTAAAAGCGGTCGACCGGCCCAGGATCACCCAGGCCATTGCGGAAGCCAGGGCCCACGGCGATCTGAGTGAAAATGCCGAGTACCATGCCGCCCGTGAGCAACAGAGTTTCATGGAAGGACGTATCGCGGCCCTGGAAACCGCCATGGCTAATGCCAGGATAATCGAAATCTCGGGGATTCAGTCCGATGGTAAGGTCGTTTTCGGTGCCACGGTCGAATTGTTTAATCTGGATAATGACAAAGCGGTGACATATCAGATAGTCGGAGAGGTAGAGGCGGATATCAATCTGGGTCTGATCTCGATAACCTCGCCGATTGCCCGGGCACTGATCGGCAAGGAAGAGGGCGATATCGCTGAAGTCAAGGCACCGGGCGGCTTGGTTGAGTATGAGATCCGCGCCATTAAGTACGTATAAAGCAGTCACAAATCACAAACGACAAGTGCAAAGTTGAAAGTGGTAGATGAGAAGTTAAAAAGGGACATTTTGCTGCATGAGTAAAAGCAGCAGGCGCTGGGTGCAGGAGCACGAGCGCGATCCTTATGTCAGGCAGGCACGGCAATCGCAATACCGCTCCCGCGCCGTGTACAAACTGATGGAAATCGACAGGCAGGATCATCTCTTTCGCCGGGGTCAAACGGTGATCGATCTGGGCGCCGCGCCCGGGAGCTGGTCGCAGTTCGCCAGTGAACGCGTCGGTGCTCAAGGGAAAGTGATCGCAGTCGATATTTTAACCATGGAGCCCGTGCCTGATGTGTTGTTCATCATGGGCGATTTCACGGAACAACAAACAGTGGACGATTGTCTCAGGTGTTTGTCCGGCAGCAGGGTTGACCTTGTTATATCCGATATGGCACCCAATATATCCGGTATCAGACACACCGATCAGGCGCGCTCCATGTATCTTGCCGAACTGGTCTTTGAATTTTCGACTGCCGTGCTGAAGCCGGGGGGCAATTTGCTGGTCAAGGTGTTCCAGGGCGCGGACGTCGAACCATACCGGCGACGACTTGTCGATGTTTTTCAAAGAGTTAAACATAGAAAACCGAAGGCTTCGCGCGACAGTTCCCGGGAATTTTATATGCTGGCCCAGGGCTATAATGTATAGTGAGTATGGTCTCGAGTAATAAGCGGAAATTATTAAGAAAGCTCTGAATAATTCATCCATGAATCACCAGAGCACGAAAAAACAAAAAATTTGATTTTTTGTTTTTCTTACATTTCAATCCCACCATGGCGGGATTGAAAATGGCGGTACATCGATGTAACGCGGAAACTCTGACACGTCAGAGTTTCCTTAATTTGAGGTAACAGTGTGAACGATATGGCAAAGAACCTGGTGCTGTGGGTCATCATCGCCCTGGTATTAATGATGGTGTTCAGA
>JACVQI010000187.1 GCA_015661095.1 Gammaproteobacteria bacterium | reverse complement strand
TCGGATACAGCGCCCAACCGGGCGCCAGCAGGTAAAACGGGTTGATCGCGGTTTGCGGGTCGGAGAGCAGCAGCGCGCCCTGCCCGAAGTAATTCAGTACCAGCGCGGGCAGCACGAAGCCAATCCAGGCCATCTGCAGGGGTCGGCGCCCGAAATGTCCCATGTCCGAATACAATGCCTCGGTTCCCGTTACGGCAAGCACCACGGCGCCGAGAACCAGAAATCCGGCCACTCCATGGTCGATAAAAAACGCCAGCCCGTACCATGGATTGAGCGCGCTGAGAACCTCCGGATTCATCGCGATACCGCGTACACCAAGCACAGCGAGAACTAAAAACCAGACGATCATCACCGGCCCGAAGCAGGCGCCGACGCGAGCGGTGCCAGTACGCTGAAACATGAACAATCCGACCAGGATTACCAGCGTGATCGGTATAACATAAGGGTCAACGGCGGGGGTTACCAAATGCAATCCCTCTACCGCCGATAAAACGGTAACGGCGGGGGTGATCATGCCGTCGCCGTAAAAGAGCGCCGCGCCAACCAACCCGAGGGTCATCAATACCGCTTGTTCACGGGCATTGTTCCGGGTGGCGCGCTGGGTCAACGCCATCAGCGCCATGATGCCGCCCTCGCCCTTGTTGTCGGCGCGCATGACCAGGCCGATGTATTTAACCGTGACAATCAGGAGCAAGGCCCAGAAAATGAGCGACAGGACGCCGAACACGTTGGTGGGCGTGACGGCGAAGGCATAGGGACCGCTAAAGGCGAGTTTGATGGTATAGAGGGGACTGGTCCCGATATCGCCATAAACGACACCGATCGCGGCAACCATCAGGGCCGTAAGTCGCCCACTAGATATTTTGGCGCCCTGCGCACTCGCCTCAGTCATTCGCCTGTATTGATTCGAGCAGAGGTTGAATGATTGTTGACATAATTATGTGTGAATACGAACCCGACCGTCCGCATTCCCTCCTGTTATTATTGTTGGATATTACCGGTGCTTGCAGCCTGCCGGCGTCAGTGGGAGCGAATATAGCCAAACGGGAAGAATGGGACAAGCCCAATGTTCAATCTGAAGTGCAGATAAAACTTCTGTTCCAGTATTAACCACTACAGTTATCGACGTACCTTACCGTGACATACTGCCTGACTGTTCAACTGGCGATTTTTTGCAGATATTCATTTCGCCGCTTGAAACGATCCGGTGGCACACCGTAGCGGGTGACCCAGTAGTTGCGATCCGCGAGTACGTTTTTCAAATCATCCAGGTCATTCCTGACCAGCATCGGTTGGACGACTTCGCGGGTAGCACCGGTATAATCGCCGCGGTATCTCAGGTCGACAGTGATGTCCCGCAGGGCCGCATGCAGATCGTTCCAATTCACCTGACCATATTTTTCCACTATATCATGCTTGCTACAGATGCGAATGACATCCCCCTCCAGTTCCTGGTAGGTGATCAGAAACAAATCATTCTGCTGTTGAGGTGTAATCTCAATTTGATCCAACTGTTGCCGCCTGATTAAATTTCTGGCCTTCTGCCCCTTGTAGCCACGGCCCTCGCCGAAGCGCACCGCGATGGCGCGATCCACGCCGGCAGCGATCAGGTCAGCGATTATTTCGTTCGCCGAGCGCGAACCCAGATCATAGCCGCGGCCGATGGTGATACCTGAGGACGGTCCCGGCACGTGCGGCGAGCGGCTAAAATACTTGCCGCGCTGTTCCAGTCCTTCCGCATCAAAGGTGAGTTGTCCGAACGGTACGATGAAAGCATCGTCCTCTACCGCTGCTTCAGGCTCCGGTTCGACCGCTGGAACGGATACCGGCGCCGGTGCTTGCGCTGGGATAACAACCGGATCGCCGATGCGGATGTTGTTCGGGTCGGCCTTGTAGTGCGGATTGGCGGCCAGCAGATCGACCAGACTGACGCCGTGCTTTTTAGCGATTTTGCTTAAGTTATCGCCACTGACGATGGTATACATGCTTTTCCTCCAGTGATGAGCCGTATGTACACTTAGAGTGTAATACACTCCACCAGAAATGATGATACTTCCACCAAAACCCCGCTTGTCGCCATACCCCGCTTCCGCTAAGATTCAGTCATTGCATCGCTGACGTCGTTATCCGGCGGCAAATCATCTTCCCAACATAATACAAATCGAGGAGTGCATCATGATTCTCCCTCCCGGCCTCACAGAAAAAGATTTTTCCGCCGCGCTCGAACAATTCACCGCGGTTGTCGGCAAAGAATGGGTGTTCAGAACTGACGAGGACGTGAACCTCTATCGCGATGCTTATTCACCTTTCTGGAATGAAGAGGAGGATCGCGTGCCGGCCGCGGCTGTTGCGCCAGACGGGGTCGAGCAGATACAGCAGATCGTCAGGATCGCGAATAAATACCAGATCCCTCTGTGGACGGTCTCCACTGGCAAAAACCTGGGCTATGGCGCTGCATCCCCCGCACTTTCCGGCAGCGTGATCCTGGATCTGAAGCGCATGAACCGCATCCTGGAGGTTAACGACAAAACATACTACGCCGTAGTCGAACCCGGTGTCAGTTACTTCGATCTTTACCGGTACATTCAGGAACACAAGCTCAATGTCTGGATTGATCCGGCTGACCCGGGTTGGGGCAGTCCGCTCGGTAATGCCCTGGAACGCGGCGGCGGTCGTACGCCGATGCGGGATCACTTCGGCGCCGTCTGTGGTTTGGAGGTGGTGCTGGCGAATGGCGAGGTATTGCGCACCGGCATGGGCGCGCTACCCGAGTCGGCGATATGGCATCAGTACAAATACGGTTTTGGGCCTTATGTGGATGGGATATTTTCTCAATCCAACTTCGGCATCGTCACGCGCATGGGCCTCTTTCTGATGCCGGCGCCTGAAGCGTACCGGGACGGCAGGGTAAGCGTGCAGAAGCATGACGACCTAATCCCATTCATGGAGAAATATGCCTACCTGTTGAACTCCGATATCCTCCGCGGCAACATGATGCTGGAAAGTCCGTTGCTGAGTTATAAAGTATCGCAGGGCCGCGCGGTTTTCGATATGCCGGGGGATCCTCCCGTCGAGGAACTGGAACGGATAGGCAAGGAAAAAAATCTCCCCTATTGGAGCGCTCTGTTCCGCTTCTGGGGGGCGCCAAAAATCATCGATGCCCAGTGGGAATACACGAAGGAAAAATTCGCCGAGATCCCCGGCGCCACCTTCAGTGACGGGCGATCATATAAATTTCCGAATGATATAAAGATAGAAGAAATCGAAGCCGATACTCTCGCTGCCCTGGGCATACCCAATCTCGGTGTTTTCGGCCTGTTACAGGGTGCTGACGGTCATCTGGGTTTTTCTCCCATCATCCCCATGACGGGCGAAGCCATCTTCAAAGCATTGAAAGTTTATGGCGAAATGTACACTGAGCTCGGCCTGTCTCCCAGTAATCAGTTCGCCGCCCTGCCCTGGTCCTATTATCCGCGGGCACTGGTATTTCTGTTCGGTATCTCCACCTACAAGGATGTCGAGAAGAACAAAAAGAATCGGGAGATCTTCAAGAAGATGATCAAGGTGTCCGCCGAGAACGGCTGGGGCGAATATCGCACCCACGTCGCCTTCATGGACGATGTGGCCGCTGCCTACTCCTTCAATGATTACGTCCTGCGCCGCTTCAATGAAACCCTGAAAGACGCCATCGATCCGAACGGCATACTTTCGCCCGGCAAATCCGGCATCTGGCCGAAGCGCCTGCGCAAAGATAAAGAGTAAGGAAATAACCAGGTTTACTCCCGGCCGGTTTATTTCCCTGTCACCGGATTTTTAAAATGAAAGTGGGGTATAAACACGCCCGGATAAGTCTGGCAGGTTTCTGTCGACCCACATGGCCTTGTCCGTGTAGTAGCCGTAGGCACGCTGCAGATTGTTAATGACGATATAATCTTCGGAATGCCGCACCTGCCCGCCAACTCCGATTTTAACGTTGCGGCCGCAGTGGCCAATTGAGCCGTGTCTTCGGCGTAAGTGTTACTAACCAACCATACCGAGTTAGTATTAGTAGAATGAGCGTTTGAGTAATGTACCGTGATCTGGAAGTTATATACATGGGATTAACCTATTAGATGCTTCCAAAGAATTTTCAGACTTAATGCTGGCATTACCAATCACTACAGCAACCGATCGGGGAAAAGGATCAATAATATTCCCAGTACGAATATCACGGCGCCGCTGAGCAATTTCAACCAGCGCCCTTCCACGGTTTGCAGCTGTGATGACGGCGATAGTCACCATCAAGGTATCGTCGAAAATATAAGCCAGGTTATACAGCAGTAAATAGCCGTAATAGCCCCATGCCGGTAGGTCTCGCGCCGCCAGGACCTGGGTATATACGGCCGGCAGACCCGCCGTGCATAACAACTCGACCAGATTCACTAACACCGCCACTGCGATTACGGCAATACAGGCCGCCCACAGGTTTTCCGCATAGATCACCCGGCGCATGCGGGCATAGATGCCTGGTTTGGCGCTGTCTGGTATGCTCAGTGACAACCCTTGATGGAAAGCGAAAAAATCCTTGATATGCACGGCGCCGATCAGGAGTGCGATCATACCTACGAGCATCTGGATCGTCCGGGAAAAGCCAATGATGAAATAGACGTTCAACCAGGCTGCCATGAAGGCGAAATACACCGCGCCGCTGACCAGCACGAAAGTGCCGGCTATTAATATCAGCCGTTTTCTGCTGCGCAGATTGACCAGCAGGGACAGCAGTATCAACAACACCCACATGGCACAGGGATTGAAACCATCGATCAGACCAATGGCGATGGTGAATAAGGGCAAGCCCAACTGCCCGGCGCTGATGGTTCCAAACCAGGAGGTTTCAACTACATCCTGAGCGCGTTGAGTTCTTTCGGTTGCGCCTGTCAAATCCAGCATGCGTTTAATCTGTTCGCCGGTGGTCTGGTCTGAATCATAGCCGATAAAAAAATTATCACAGATCAGGAACGCCGGTACACCGGGACGTGCGATACCATATTGCTCGGTGAGGCGGAACAGCCGTTCCAGTTGCTGCTGGTCCTGCGGCACCACCTGCTCGGTGATCTGGACCGCCGGGTAATCGGCATGCAACTGTTGCAGAAACTCCTTGGCGCGGGCGCAGTGTGGGCAACCTGGCCTGGTAAAGATCTCGAGGGAATTGCAGGTCGCGGCGCTGCTTTCCCCGGCCGGTGTAACAGTTTGCGCACAGGCCATCGGCAATACAAATGCCGCAACCAGGAAGCACCGGAATATTACCGTCAGTCCGCCCCGGATGAGGGAAGGCAGCGAACCAGGCAGATAATTCATTTCATGCGGCTGGTTATTTCTTCGGCAGATACAGATCGGTGATGGTGCCGGCAAAGGCTTCAGCCGCAAAGGCAACAGTTTCGGACAAGGTCGGATGCGGGTGGATGGTCAGAGCGATATCTTCCGCGTCACAACCCATTTCGATGGCCAGGTCATGCCTTCGTTACGGCCGAGAGTCAGGGAACGGCCGCTGGCCGCCCACGGAAACACGCCTTTGCCGAAATTCAGGCCCTGGATCCGAGCCTCCTCTTCGGTGACGCCCACCCAGGCTATTTCGGGATCGGTATAGGCAACCGAGGGGATCACCCGGGCATTGAATTCGCTTTTCAAGCCAGCTGCTACTTCTGCCGCGACCTTGCCCTCGTGCACTGCTTTGTGGGCCAGCATCGGTTGCCCGACCACGTCGCCGATAGCGTAGATATGCGGAACGTTGGTCCGTTGTTGTTTATCCACCGGGATGAAGCCGCGGTTATCGACACTAACGCCGGCCCGCTCCGCGCCGATCAGCAGCCCATTGGGGCGGCGGCCCACTGCGACCAGCACGCGATCGAACCCGGCGCTTGCAGGTGTCCCCTCGCCTTTAAAGGTGACTGTCAGTTCATCTTTCCCGGCCGTTATGCCGGTAACCCTGGCGCCGAGATACAGGTTTGCGTATTGTTTCTGGATACGCCGGTGCAGGGGTTTGACGATATCGGCGTCAGCGCCGGCGATCAACCGATCCAAGGCTTCGACCACGGTCACTTTGGCGCCCAGGGCATGATAGATCGTCGCCATCTCCAGGCCGATAATACCGCCACCGATCACCAGCAACCGGCCGGGGATATCTTCCAGTGCCAGGGCCCCCGTGGAACTGAAAATACGCGGATCATCCGGAAAACCTGGGAGCGTGACGGCTTGAGAACCGACGGCGATGATGGCCTGTTCAAAAGCGATGATTTTATCGCCTGTTGCAGTGGCAACTTTTAATTCATGCGGCGACATGAACTCGCCAGCGCCATGCATGACTTCCACCTTGCGCTGGTTCGCCAGACCTTTCAGGCCGTTGGTCAACTGACCCAGGACCTTGTCCTTCCAGGCACGCAGTTTCTTCATGTCTATTTTCGGGGCGCCAAATTCGATACCGAACGTCATTGCTTCCCTGCTGTCACTGATCACTCTGGCCGCGTGCAGCAGTGCCTTCGAAGGGATACAACCGACATTCAGGCAGACACCCCCGAGTGCCGGATAGCGCTCCACCAATACGGTTTGTTTGCCGAGGTCAGCGGCGCGAAAAGCCGCTGTATAGCCTCCGGGGCCCGAACCCAGTACCAATAATTCAACTTGCAGATCCGCTTTTAAGCTGGGTCTGGATGCTGCCACAGCTGTCGTTGTTCCTGTCTCCACAGGAATGGCGGTGGCTTCCTGCACGGCGCTAACCGCTTCAACTTCGGCAATCAGGACTAAATCGCCGGCGGATACTTTAGCGCCAACCGCGATGCGGATTTCTTTTACTTTCCCGGCGAGCGGCGATGGGACGGTAATACTGGCCTTGTCGCTTTCCAGGGTAATTAACGGGTCTTCCGGGTTAATCGTGTCCCCCTTGTTGACCAGCACTTCGATAACTTCAACATTGGTAAAGTCACCGATATTGGGGATTCTGACTTCTTGCTTAATGGCCATAAAAAATCTGTCTAGCGGCTGCCGATTTGACAGTTAATATGCCATAAATCCTCCCGTGATGTTTGCCGAGAATCAGCAGACGGCAGCGTTAATGGCATAGCATTCGTGTGACAAAAATATTAATGGGAAAATTTTTAGAGCAACTCAGACATCAACGTGCAGATATTTTATCGCTAGCGGTATCCTAAAACGGCAATAATTATGCCGACAGAATTATTACTTCCTGCCCTCTTTTCTAAGCTGCTGAATTCATTAAATTTGATTTGTCAGGCCAGCCGCGTCAGATGAATTATTCGCAATTTATCCACAGGTAGTACGCAATGTTTTAACAACTAAATCCACAATATCTTGTGTTTAAATATTACTTGACCACAAATTCTTGTGGTGCTATATACTTTTCTTACATAATAAAGTTAATCCCGTTTCTAAGTTTCAGTTGCAACTGGATAACGATATAAAAAACACCTGATGAGGATTTTGCGGGGGAATTCATGGGGGCAGAGAAAATAATTGTGGATAGCGGGGCTGCAAGCCCGAATCACACAATTAATGTGCAGACACTGGCACAGGCGGGTATGCAGACGGCGAATGCCGGAATGGAATTCGTCGCGCATCAGCCCGGCCTGGTCAAGGTTATCCGTCGTAATAATAAAGTCACCAGCTTCAACCCGGACAAGATCAGCATCGCGATGACTAAGGCCTTCCTGGAGGTCGAAGGTGGTACCGCGGCTGCTTCGACCCGGGTACACGAAACGGTCGCTGACCTCACTGAACAGGTGGTGCGGGCCGTGACCCGGCGCATACAGGGCGGCGGGACGGTACACATCGAGGATATTCAGGACCAGGTCGAACTGGCGCTGATGCGCGCCGGGGAGCGGAAGGTAGCGCGTGCCTATGTACTTTACCGTGAAGAAAGAGCCAGAGTCCGTGCCGCGAAGGACATCGAGAACCAGGCGGGGCTTGCCGTGGAACAAGCGACCATCCACGTCACCTGCGTGGATGGCACACAAAAACCTCTCGATCTTGAACGCCTGCATGCCATCGTCAGGGAAGCCTGCGCCGGACTGGAACTGGTCGAAGGGAAGTTGATCATCGATGACGCCTTGCGCAATCTGTTTGATGGCATCAACGAAACTGACGTCAATCACGCCCTGCTGATGAGCGCCCGGACTCTGATTGAGAAAGAACCGAATTACACCTATGCCGCAGCCCGCATTCTGCTGGATAATCTCCGCAGCGAGGCATTGGGTTTCATCGACATGGATGGCATTGAAACGATGCAGACGGAAATGGTTGATCTTTATCCCGTCTATTTCGGGAAATATATCCAACGCGGGATCGATCTTGGCTTACTGGACGGTGAATTGAAAAAGTATGATCTGAAGCAACTTGGTCAGGCTTTAAACCCCGAACGGGATCAGCAGTTCACCTATCTGGGACTGCAAACTCTGTACGACCGTTATTTCATCCATTCGCGTGGGGTGCGCTTTGAGCTGCCGCAGGCGTTTTTCATGCGCGTGGCCATGGGCCTGGCCATCAATGAACTGGATCGTGAAGCACGGACGATTGAGTTCTATGAACTGCTGTCGTCATTCGATTTCATGAGTTCCACGCCGACACTATTCAATTCCGGCACCCTGCGTCCGCAATTGTCCAGTTGTTATCTCACTACCATCCCGGACGACCTGGACGGCATTTTCAGCGCCATCCGGGATGATGCC
>JACVQI010000032.1 GCA_015661095.1 Gammaproteobacteria bacterium | reverse complement strand
CTGGATGTTCTGGCCTTGCGCCGCAATCTCATATCGATAATGCCATTTATATAGAGTGAATTATTATCCAAAAAACAATCATTACTTACACTATTTTACATCATACTTCCGAGAACCAGTTCTCAATCGTTTTTATTTATTTTTCTCGACAATTTGTTTAACCCGCGTGGGCACGGAAAACATGCCCACCCTACCCCTTTTGTATAACCCGCGTGGGCACGGAAAACATGCCCACCCTACCCCTTTTTCTATATCGCCACCGATGCGGTCCCTACCTCACCTCATCCTACTTTTAGAAGCGGTAGGTCAGTTCACCCCATATCTGCGGCGATTTGCCATTATCAGGCGCCGTTTCATCAAACGAATTAATATCGATATCCCAGGCCGTGATAAATTTCGATTCGATACACCCGCGCCCATAAATATTCTATTGCCTTCATCTTCTTCGGAGAACGGCCTGACGAGCCGGCCCCTGGCAAAATCATAGAACATCGTAATCTGCAGCAATTCACCCCAGGTCCGGTTGCCAAATGCCTGTTTGTCGGTGATGAAGGGAACATTGTGAATGAATTCCACCGAGCCGAAGAGCGCGCGATCCAGCAGGTGCTGGCCTTGCGGGTAGGCACGGAGATTGTCCGGACCGCCGACTGTGTATTGCTCCAACGGCACCAGCAGATCGTCGGTCCACTGGTATTCAGCCCTGAGTTGCAGGGTCATATCCGGAGTAACAGTCTGCAGGCGTTCAAAGCTTAAGTTGATCTTGTTGAACATGCCTTCCGCAAATTGTGGGATTAACGTGGTAGAGCCATCTGGGTTGGCTATTCTGATGGTCCTCCCTTCCACGCTCGGCGCCGTACCGGCGGGCCGGTGCAGATCGGCGTCGGCTGAACCACCCATAGCGCCGAACAGATCGTTAAAGCCGCGGCTGTACTCGATCGCACCGCTATTTATACCTTTGAAGCGGGTATCGACCTGGTCGAAACTGACATTGGCCTTCAGCACCGACAGATTGTCCCGGTTGGTAGGATTGCCACGTGTCGTGGTGATGGAATCCTTCATGGTGAAGTCCATGTAGGAATACAGATTGAAGGTACGGCTACGGATCCAGTTCTTGGAAATATCGCCGCCGATATTGCGGGTCACGCCATGGATTTTGGAATCCTTCAACTCACCACCAACGTCAAACAGGTTTTTGTCCCAGAAAATACCCGTGTTGATACCGTAACCTAAGTAGCGGTTATAGCCCGCGTAATAGTAAATATTGTTTTTCGGCTGATAGGCCTGTTGCAGCAGCAGTGACACCCGGTCGGCGCTGCCGGTTGGATTATTCCACTCGATACTGGGCCGGAACCGGTACAGACCGGTCTCCGCCACACCATGGTTGTCCACGCGATAGGCCATGTCAAAACGTTTTTCGTCCTGAACATTCAGCACGATGTCCGCTGTGCCCACCTGTATGCCGGGCTGGAACACACCGAAAACGGTCAACCCGGGGAAATCCGTCAAGGATAGTAAGGCGGATTCTATGGCGTCTTTGGTGACCGGTTTGCCGATCAGCTTCTGGAACGGCTCGACCAGCAGTTTCTCCGAATACATCTCATTGCCTTCGGTGAGTACCCGGCCGAGGATTCCCGGCATGACCTGGATATTGACTATGCCGTTTTCGACGTTTTGTACAGGAACCACCGCCTGGGACAGGATTAATTGCCGTTCGCGATAATAATTGGTGACTTCGTTGGCGGCTTCCACCAGTTGTCCGATAGTAAAACCTTCCGGCTTCCTGGCGATGAGATCTCGCAGGATTTGTTGAATCTCAGCCAGTGATATCCCGTATTCCGACATATCCTCCGCCCCCTGCAAGCGAAATTCCTTAACGGCGACGTGATCCCCTTCATCAATTTCAAACGGCCGATCTATGACGGGCGGGATGGGTAGTGTTGTAACGCTGGGTGATTGTGCAGGGGCAACTGTCGCTTCCACTGCTTCCGGGCGCGTAACGCCGGGTCTGGCGGATTCGGGAATACCAACTTCTTGCGCGTAGGCACCGGCTCCAGCCAATAGACCGGCCAGTAACAGCAATGACCACTTCGTTAAGATATTAATCCCAACCCCCTTTGATGAATCCTGTTAAATTCAGGCATTCATCATGAATTTCAATAAGTTAACATCGCCCGCGTGTAAGGGCTAGTTATTGCCAGCACAGCCCTATGGTAACTCCCCTTATATAACACCTCCCTAACGGGCTCGAAACTATACCAAGATTCAGCCTGACTGGCAAAGAAAAATTTATATGTATTTCAATAAGAAATACACGTTATTAGCTGAAATTAAAGTATTTTTTGTTTGTCCGACTTCAGCGCGTATGCCTTTATTCGTGCCAGTGATGTAATTAACGATTGAAACTAGCAGATAGTACAATTTTTGTGGTACTTTCCCATACACAGTAAATCAATTTTATTCAGAACATTACTGATGTCATGATGCGTACACTTGTTGACTCCATCACAATGTAATTTCTATGATCTATAATTAATCGGGTTACTAATCAGGAAATAATAATGCGTCCCAATTTTCCATTACTACTCTCTGTTTCGATTTCCCTGTCATCCGGGCTCGTCATATCCGCAGAAAACGAAGGGCAAGACGTTGATGATTATGCAAATATCCAGGACGTACCCACTATCGAAGAAGTGGTTATTACCGGAACCCGAGTCAAAAAGGAATGGGAGCGAAAATATCAGAATGTCGCCGGTAAACGTGTATTCAAAGGCCCTTATGGTGACGATAAATTAATTATCGCCATCAGTCAGGAATTAAAAAATCGGGGCGAAAAAAAACGGGTGTTCACCCGTGGCATCAGTATGCCGCAATCCTATGCCAGCAGTTCACTGGATTACTATAAATATCCCGCCGAAGAGGAATGCGGCATTAACCATTTCAGCTTTTATGAAGGTCCTGATTTCACTGCACTCGGCTATATCAAAGGCCCCAAAGAGACACTACTGGATGTCATGACCGGTGGTGGGCCATTTTCAGCCCCCGGCATCTGGGGTCCTTATGATCAAATCGTCGGTATGCACCACGGCATGAAGATGATTATGGGCGATGCCGCGAAAGACGGGCTAGGCAAGATAAAAGGCGGTTATGCCATCGGCATGCAGGCGGATTTGCAAAGCTACGAAATGCAGGATCATGGCGATGGGTATGGCGATGTCATCAAGACCACCGGCAACTGCCTGTCGGACAAACTCAATGCCGAGGCCGCGAACCGGGTCCTGTCTGGAAAATAGGGAGACCGTGATTCGTGATTCGTAATTGGTGACTCGTCTATCGCGAGTTAGTTACGGATTACGATTCACGAATTACGATTTACGAATTACGGTTTTCCCCCTCACCCCTCACCCCTCACCCCTCACCCCTCACCCCTCACTCCTCACCCCTTACTTTAAAAGCTGCTGTCGCCATTCTTCTAAGGTAGTGTCCTGTAATTCCACCGGGTAAGTCTTGCTGGCCTGGTCATAAATTGCCTGGCGTAGTTGCGCTCTGGCCTGTTGCAGCAGCAGGTCACGAATCTGGGATTGCACCTGCTCAAATGTTACATCCTGCTTGGGCACGATAGCCCCCCGTTTCAGCAGGTGGACACCGGTATCACTGGTGATGAGATCGCTTAATTCCCCTTCCGGCAGGTTCATCAATGGCTTGGTTAATTCCGGCTTCAGATCGGAGACCTTGACCAGCCCCATGTAACCACCCATCGCTTTACTGGCAGGATGATCCGAGAACTGCATGGCGGCATCGGCAAAATCTAATTTTTTATTCAGAATATCCTCCCGCATGGATTGGATGCGTTTTTTTATCGCGGCAACCTGACCTTCGTTCATACCCGCATCAATTTTCAGAAAGATTTGCCAGACATGCACCCGTTCGCCCAGGAAAAAACTCGCCTGGTTTTTATCAAAATATTCCCGAATCTGCTGGTCGGTTGGAAAATCAGCGGGTAATTTAGTGACGACTAATTTACTTAAATATATTTCCCGCAAAACGTTTTCAGCGCTGCGTTGCATCAGGAACAGGGTATTCTCATCAGATTCCATTTTATTGGCCCGGGCGGCGCTTAAGAGGGACATATTATTTGCTTCTTGCAGTACGAACTGTTTGAACTTTTCCGCGTCCTCCAGAAATGGCTTTTTCTGGGTCTCATTCAGATTGACCATCAGTCTCTGTATATCTGCTAAATCCAGCGTTAGTGGCGTAGCTGCGGCATCCTGCCTGGCCCAGTCCTGTCCACCACCAGAGGCTTTGTTATTCTCACTGTCCGCCGTCTGCGTCGATTCCTGTTCTTCATTCTCCATGCCCAGCAGTTCGCGAATGGATATCGCCCAGGCCTGATTATAAATTGCAAAACCACATATAATCAGCAGTAATGGATAGATAAGTTTTCGAATTAGCCGCATAAAATTCCTCTAAGTGTCGCCGTTACTGATATCTATCCTACAATGCTGAAATCTCAGTCACAATCAGAGAATGATGAGATGGCTCTTTATTCGGAAAGGTTTTTCCTGAATTTTCCGGCGCTGTATTGAAACCGGGACCTGCTGTCAAAATTCAGGTTTTTCCCTTGTGGAAGAATGGAGTATGATTAATCACTGTTGCAATATATTCTATGTTTGTGCCACCGGGAAATGGCATAATGATATACTTAGAATTCAAGCGCTTGCGGAATCCAGCACTAAAATCGTTTTTAATGTGGGAGGGTAGTTTAGATTGAATCCGGTTTATTTGAACGAGATTAGCTTTCGTATCACGTTTTTCGCGGCCACATAACGCTTAATGACACCGTCAGGTTCTACAGCATAGTATGCCCCCGAAAACCACGAATCTAGCCATCTTGTTTGCCGATGTTAGCGGCAGCACCCGCTTGTTCGAAACATTGGGGGATGCCACTGCCAGGGTCAAGGTTGCCCAGTGTCTGGATGCCCTGACGGAAGTCACTCTCAATCATTCCGGCACCGTCATCAAGACCATCGGCGATGAAATCATGAGCACCTTCCCTACCGCGGACGATGCCGCTGCCGCTGCCTGCGATATGCACGAGGCCATCCAGGAAGACGTCACAGAAGGTTCTTCCACAGCCACGCCCCTGGCGATCCGGGTCGGATTTCACTTTGGCCCGGCCTTGATGGAAGGTGGCGACGTATTCGGCGACGCCGTCAATGTCGCCGCACGGATGGCAGCCCAGGCCAAGGGCGGGCAAATCATCACCACCCATTCGACGGTAGAACTGCTGGCACCGATCATGCGGGCCAGTTCCCGCTTCGTCGACCGTGCGCCTATCAAGGGCAAGAAGGAAGAAATTGAGATCTTCGAAATCATCTGGCAGGAGGAGGATGTCACTCGCATGGCCACGGGCTTGCTGCAGGAAGAGCACCGGCCGGAAGTCAAACTGAAAGTCAAATACAACGATCTGGAGGTCGTACTCAATAAAGAGCGCTCCAGCGTGGTAATGGGTAGAAGCCAGGCCTGCGATTTACCAATAAATGAAAAACTCGCTTCAAGACAGCATGTCCGGATAGAACTCAGACGGGACAAGTTTTTCATCATCGACCAGAGCACTAATGGTACCCATGTATACGTCGATAACGAGGCCCCGGCATTTTTAAGACGTGAGGAAATGCCCCTGAATGGCAACGGCCGGATTAGCCTGGGCAAGGCCTTCGATGAAGGGCCTTCCGAAGTGGTTACCTTTACCCATGTGCTCTGATACCGTGATAACTCCGTTGCGTTCTATAATTGCCGCCCTGATCCGGATCGGGGCTAATACCCACTGGCATTATCTTCCATACCTTCCAAAATCGGCTCAACACTATGTCCGCGCCTGATCCCGCCACGAATTCCAGACCACTGAGTTGGTCGTCCTGCGCAATCTCTGATGTTGGCAAAGTGCGCAAACATAACGAAGATTCGTATCTCGAACAGCCGGAAACAGGCTTATGGGTGGTGGCTGACGGCATGGGCGGTCATGCCAAAGGCGACGTCGCGAGCAAAATGATTGTGGAGGCCCTGAAAAAATCACATGAAGGCACCACCCTGGTTAAATATATCGACGAGATTGAAGATCGCCTGCTCACTGTCAATCAGAAACTCATCGAAAAGGCCCGGGCCTCGACCAAACGCGCCACCATTGGCAGTACGGTGGTCATCCTGCTTACCTACGAAAAATACTGCGTCTATATGTGGACCGGCGACAGTCGCTTATACCGGCTACGCGGGGGAGAAATGCGGCAAATAACTACCGATCACTCTCAGGTTGAGCTATATATAGAACAAGGGATGATTTCCCGTGAAGAAGCGTTGGTACATCCCCATGGCAATATGATTACCAGGGCCATAGGCGCCACTGAGGAATTGTTTGTGGATATCGATATTCAGGAAATGACGCGTCATGACCGGTATCTGTTATGCAGTGACGGTCTGACCAAACATATCCATGATTATGAACTGGAATCGCATCTGCTTAAGGGGAATTCCGCCGCTGAAACTTGCAAGACACTAATTGATTTAACCCTGTCTCGCGGCGCCATGGATAATGTAACCGCGATAATAGTGGATATCGAGTAACCGTATGATTAAGGTGTATGAGGTGTTGACCAATGGCTGATTTCAAAACTGCTTTAGAGGCTCTGGCATCCGGGAAGATAACAATTGATGCCCTCAGCAAGCAGCTGGAAAAGCTGCTACAAACCACGCCAGGATATGCATTAGGCATGCTGCAACAACTGGATGAATGTCACGAACAAAAAAAGCTTGATGACAAGGCGTATGCCAGCCTGAAACGGCAAATTAACCAGTACCGCAGAACTCATGCCACGGAAACCGAAGGCGGAGCCGCGGGGAGCGACTCGACAGTATTCGCTCAGGATGACAACTTCGCGCAGCAGGCGCAGAAACTGGCACGGCAGATGTCTAAACAGGAAGCGCCGCAAGCTGTCGGAGCCGAGGATGTAACCGCTGTCAGGGATGCCGCGCAGGGTAAAAAATCCGCTCCTCCGGCGGGATTTGATGATGAAGAATCAACCGAAATCAACAAAGCCGCGGGGAAATCCAAACAAACCAATCAAAAGCAAGGCGCCACACCCGATTCGACCCGGGTCATGTCCGATAATGAGCAATCGGACGCCGCCGCCCGCTCCGCCGGTAGTAGTGGCGGCGAAGCCAGCGATTTCGACTTCGATCTGCACTCAACCGACACGGGCTCAAGCCCTTCCGTCGCCAGTGCCACCGGTCCAACCGGAACCGCCTGGCAACAACCGGCCGCTGCATCTGACTATCAACCCGGCAAGGAACTGGGCGTCGGCGATATCATCAAGCACCGTTTCAAGCTGCTGGACGTCCTGGGCGTGGGCGGCATGGGTAAGGTGTTCAAAGGCATCGATCTGTTGAAAGAGGAAGCCAGGGACAAAAACCCCTACATGGCCGTCAAGCTCCTGAATGAGGATTTCAAGTCGCACCCCGAAGCTTTTATCTCACTGCAACGCGAATCGAGCCGCCAACAGAAACTGGCACATCCGAATATCGCGACCGTCTACGACTTTGATCGTATCGGCGGGCCCGGTACGCCGGTTTTCATCACCATGGAATTGATGGAAGGCCAGCCACTGAACACCTACATCAAGAAAACGGTACGCAAGCAGAATGGCCTGCCCTTTCCGGAAGCCTTCGTGATCGTCAAGCAACTGGCTGATGCCCTGAGTTATGCCCATGCCAGGCGTCTGGTACATTCCGATTTCAAACCGGGTAACGCCTTCCTCTGTAACGACGGCACCGTCAAAACCCTCGACTTCGGTATCGCCCGGGCGGTAAAAAACCCGGTTACCGGTGAAGCGGAAAAGACGTTATTCGATCCGGGCAAGCTGGGCGCCTTGACACCCGCCTACGCCAGTCTGGAAATGCTGGAAGGGCAGGAACCCGATACCCGTGACGATACCTTTGCCCTGGGCTGCGTCGCCTACGAATTATTAACCGGCAAGCACCCCTATAACAAACTGCCGGCCACGACAGCCCGCGAAAACGGCCTGGTGCCGCCGCTGGTCAAGGGGCTGAATAAAAAATCGAACCGCGGTCTGCGGCGGGCGGTGGCCTTCAAACGTGAGGACCGCAGCCCAACGGTTGAACATTTTATTGAGGAATTCGGAGGTAAACCGACCTGGCACAAACATCCAGCCACCATCGCGGCCAGCGTGTTATTGATCATCGGTCTGGTCATGATCAATCCGATACTGGATTATTTCAATAATCGGGAAATTCTCGGCATCATAGCTGACATCAGCAGCGGCGAGAAACAGGTCATCGTCGATAATCTGGCCGCGCTCCAGGAGCGCCCTGCCGATGAACAGCGGCGAATACTGGATGATGCCAGGGACGCCATCCAGAATTATTTCCGGAATGAGTTGGCGGTACTGATTGACGTATCGAGTGACAACTACAATTTTCCCAATGCGCAAAGAATCATCGACAATATAGCAAATCTCTATCCGGAATCGGTATTTCTGGATGAACAGCGAAAAGAATTCACTACTAACAAGAATCTGAAGGTCGGCGAGTTAAACAAGGACTATATCGCCGCCTTGAATGATCCGAGCCGGATCGGTTCTACTCAGGATATCCTGGCGACCATCCGCAACAAGATCGATCCGGAACATCCATTATTGAGCGACCCGCGTCCGGCCAATGCCTACCGCATCGCGGCGGAAGGCGCCCGCGACAGTGGTGACTATCAGCAGGCACAGGCGTATATTGACTCCGGCTTGAAAACCGCAGCGGATGACCCACGGCTGGCCGACTTGAAAGTTGAAGTGGGACAGTTAATCGAACGGGCCAATCTGGACCAGTCTCTGACAGCCGTAGCGGGACAACTCGCCGCTCTCGGGGACTACCAGCCGCAGCAACAGAACATCATCCGGCTGGCAGAACTCAGCACGCCGGAACAATCCCCTATATTACAAACCCTCACGGGACAGTTACAGTCGGTGGTAAGCGCAGAAATACAGCGTATCCAGTCCTCGGGCAGCCGTGCTGACGCGGAAGCGTTGGTCACCAGCTACGAAGGTTTGTTGAGTTCGCTGTTGCTGTCCAAGGAATTGACGCAATTGAAACTGGCTCATCTCGCCAGTGATGAGCGCAGCCAGGCAGTCACCACTATGGTGACTACCGACCGGGCCATGATCGATAACCGGCTGGCGCAGCCGAATTTGGATGACCCGCAATGGGAATCCACTTTGCTGGCCAGTATCCGTGAATTGGACAGTCTGTCCGCGGAAGACAATTCCATCAGTACCGATCTCGGCACTTATCGGGAATCGATTGCCCAGAAATATGTCGATCGGGCCAATGTCACACTGCAACAACAACGCTTTGACGCCGCTGCCAACCTGATCGATCGGGCTGGGAAATTCGCCCCGGATCTGGCGATGTTACAGGAGACAAAAACACGGGTCACCGACACCAAGACAGAGTTTGACCGGCAACAACGTATCAAAGGCTTGAAAGACAACTTCGTCGTGCAGACCGATGGTGACGATACCACCGCCGCGCAACAAACCCTGGAAGAGTTAAAAACCCTGCTGGCAACCGATGACACTTATCTCACTTCTTCCGCACCAAGATTGCTGGCGGCAAGTTATGCCCGGCTCGCGGAACGCCGCGGTGAGAGTGGTGAATACAGCGGCGCCATGCAATTAATTGAAGCCGGACTGATCCTGGCCCCCAACGACCCGTCCCTGAAAGCGTTACGGGAAGAATATGTCGTGGAAGTCAATATCACGGATCTGCGTGAACTCTTCCGGACCGCCTCGGCAGCTAACTTCAATGCCGACGATGTGGCGCGCAAGGTCGATGAAATCCGGAATAATCCGAATCGCTCCACGGAATTCACCCGCGAAGCTGAAACCCTGCTGGCGGAGAGAATTCGCTCCCTGGCCAATACCAGTGAAGAAGAGGCTGCCTTCCTGGCCGACGCGGCCAGCAGTATCTTTGGGACCAGCAGTGTTCTGGCGGAGTTAGCATCACAATATCAATTAAAACCCTGGCCGGAATTTAACCTCGCGCAAAACCTGGTGGGCGATGGTAAATTGACCGAGGCCAATGGCCTGTTGCAATCGGCCGCCAGTGAATACAGCGGCCATCCGGATTACATCCGCTTCCAACAGGTAATGGAGCAAAGAATCAAACAGGCCAATGAGTCCTATGACAGTTATGTTCAGGCCAAAGACGCCGCCGGCAGCAGCTACAATGACCTGCGCCAGGCCCGGAAATTATTGACCCGGGTGCAATCCATCTGGATCGACAATCCGGATTACGATGCAGCGGATGACGACCTCAACACCTTGATTGCCGCCGCCCCGGACAACCCCGGCAACAAGGTGTTGGCGCGGGAACAGGCGGCTGATCTGACGGCTTCCAGCGCCGGCGCTCTGGCTGCCGCTCAGGCGGACTGGAAACCCATCGCCAGCCCGCGTGGATGCGACTCCAAGCTGGCTGGGTACGGCAAGCGCGCCAAGGCCATCTGCTTCGACATGGTCTATACGGGCTGGCGCGGACCACAAATGGTGGTCGTGCCGGCTGGTGAAAGCCATAGTACCTTCGCCATCGGTAAACATGAAATCTCCGTCGGCGATTATTCCAAATACTGCGCCCTGACCGGCAACTGCAAGCCGGAAATGAATCAGGCGAAGCATAACGATCCCATGACCGGTATCAGCCTCGAGGATACCCAGAAATATGCCGAGTGGCTGTCGCAACGCACTGGCAAGACCTATCGCATACCTACCAAGGCGGAATGGGAGTATGCCGCCAGTGCCGCCGGTGATCAGCCTAAGTCAAAGTCAAGCGTCAACTGCCGGATGGAACTAAACGGACAGGTTATCAAGGGCACCGGCGTCGCCAGCATCATCGGAGGCGACTCCAACGGCTGGGGTTTGAAAAACTACATGGGGAACATTCAGGAAATTGTTAAAGATGATTCAGGTGGCGCATTGGCAGTCGGTGGTGCTTATTCGGATCCACTCTCGAAATGCGATATTTCCCTGCAACGGCCTTATACTGGCACAGGCGATGACGTTACCGGGTTCCGTATCCTGTTGGAAGGCATAGGCGCTGGTTGATATCCTATGGCGGAAACAACACTACGCAGTCTGGCCAAGGCCTACTCCAAAAAAAATATCGAGAAGGCTGCCTACCGTGAGGCACGGGCGAAATTCATCAATGGCGTGCTGTCCGGAGAGCTTAGCCTGACAGTCAATGACTATCCACCCCTGATACGGGCCAAAGCCGATACCACGACGGAAACTACCGTACGCAAGCAGGAAAAAAAAAAACGGGCATTAACTGAAGCGGCGATATCGGAACAACCGCCCCAGCCAGTAAAATTTAACAAGGGTGTAATGGCAGCAGCTATCGCGGCCGTCGTCATCCTTGCCGTCATCGGCATGTTCATCATTACCGGAGACAAGGAGGAAGCCATTAAGGCAGGCGGCGATGCTGCAGAGGTTTCTACACCTGCAAAACCCAATGAGGCTCAAATCCTGATCCGGGACTTCCTGGCGCAACGCAACTGGGCAATCAATGCCAACCTGGATGCCTTCGTGCTGAAATGGCAGGCCCTGCCCGCCGACACTCGCAATAATATCCTGGACACTCTGGAGTTAAACCAGCTGACAAATGCCATTTACAAACAACTTCTGGAAGAACGCGCCTTATCCGCTATCGGCAATGCCACGGATGCCACCAATAAACAGTTGAAATTAATCGAGTTCGCCAGACAGCTTGGTATAAACGATCCCAGGATCGCGATGCCGGAATAACACCGGTGCCAATTACTGCCCTTATAGATCCAGTTCTTCGAAATTTACGCCGCCGTCCTCACGATCGTGGATGAGGTTTTCCCGCAGTTCAAAATATGCGTTTTTAGTGAATTCATATTTATCCAGGGCGGCTTCCGCCAGTAACTGCTCCGCCGTCAACATGTCCGCCTTGAAATCGACATAATCCAATGACGTCACGCCCAATTGAACCGATATACTATCGATGTAGGTAAGTGGTGGAATGAAGGCGTTAGCTACCGCGTAGCCGCCGGCATCGCGGAAGGTGGATGGTCCCAGTACCGGCACCACCAGGTAAGGGCCTGATCCAAATCCCCATTTGCCCAGGGTTTGACCAAAGTCTTCATTGTGTTTTGGGTAGCCGATAGTAGTGGAGACATCGAACAAACCACCAATACCCAGGGTGGAATTAAAAACAAACCGGGTGATGTCGGAAAAAGCCTGACCAATCTTGAATTGCAGGAAATCATTGATGACCACCACGATATCGTCAATATTGCTGAAAAAGTTTGTGATACCCCGATCGAGAAAATCCGGCGTAATGGCCTGATAAAAACTGATCAGGCGGCTCATCACTGCCTGATCGAACTTTTCGTTGAAGGAATAGACGCCGCGATTTAAGCCTTCAAAGGGATCCCTGGGATCACCTTTACTGCCAAGATTGGCACAGGCGACCAGATGCAGGGCCAGGCACAAAAAAACAGTAACCTTGAGATAGTATACAACCGAGATTTTCATAGCAGGTTCGTCCTGTTACACAATCACTGTGTAAGCATTACTATTTGTTTTTATTAGTATTAATATATTATTTTGTTGATTAGCCTACAATATTAGTGAACTAAAATCCATCCACCGTTATATGATTTCAGCCTGAATTTTGACACTTTAATTTGGTTAACTGATTTCGTGCCAACTTACAAAGTCCTTCAATATACCGTTTTTAGCGATAAATTACGCCGGATTGGAAATAATTGATATCGAGGTTATGCTCTCGCCCATGCAAGCAACCCAGACAAATATTGATGAAGCCGAACGCGCGAAATTCGATGCGTTGGCGGATGAATGGTGGGATCCCGATGGGTCGCTACGGACACTGCACCATATTAACCCGGTGCGCCTGCAATATATCGAACAAACAATTAATTTGACGCATAAGCGTGTGCTCGATGTGGGCTGCGGCGGCGGCCTGCTGGCCGAAGCGCTGACTAAAAAACAAGCTTTCGTCACCGGCCTGGATATCAGCACCAGTGCAATTGCCGTCGCTGAATCCCACAAACGCACTGCGGGACTCGATATCGATTATGTGACAGTTAGTGCTGAGGAATACGCCGTACATAATCAGCATGAATTCGATGTTGTAACCTGTATGGAATTGTTGGAACATGTCCCTGATATCAATTCCCTGCTCCAGGCCTGCGGTGTGATGTTGAAACCCGGCGGCCACCTGTTCCTTGCCACTATTAACCGTACCGCCAAATCCTATGTTTCGGCTATCATTGCCGCGGAATATTTACTGCAATTACTGCCACGCGGTACCCACGACTATGCCAGGTTCATCAAGCCCTCTGAGCTGCATCAGGTATTGCGGCAACAGCGGTTTATGCTGGTCGACATCGCCGGCATGACTTACCTGCCAGGACTGAATAAATGCGCCATCACCGGCGACCCAGCGGTTAATTACATCGCCCATGCCGTACTTGGCGATTAGCAGTCGCTTTTTTAATTATTTACCATCAGTTTCCCCTCTAAACATTGTCCATGACAACTGACA
>JACVQI010000186.1 GCA_015661095.1 Gammaproteobacteria bacterium | reverse complement strand
AGCGTGGGCAGCAGTTCGACGTCACGCACCATGATGATGCGGTCCGCTTACCAAGGCACCAGTATAGGCCGCTTCTGTGCAAACAAACCTCTTGCATCGCCTTTATCTTTATTGATTGTTTTCAGTGAGTTAACGGAAAAATTACCGCCGTCATCAACTCTGGCAAGGCGCTTGCTCAAGCTCAAGTTTTAATCTTCAACGGGGTAATTATGAAAGCCGGCTCGACAGCATTCAAACTTTTGTCATTTCAAGGCAAATACCGCATCCTGCATCTGACTTGGTTCGCGTTTTTTCTGTCCTTTGTCGTGTGGTTCAACCACGCGCCGTTGCTGGCATCGATCCAGGAGACCTTTGGCCTCACCGATCAACAGGTCAAGATCCTGTTGACCCTGAATGTCGCGTTAACCATCCCGGCGCGGATCCTCATCGGCATGCTGGTCGATCAGTTCGGGCCGCGCAAAGTGTATTCATCGTTGTTATTCCTGTCGAGCTTCTTGTGTTTCTTCTTCGCCACGGCGGAAAGTTTTGAAACCCTGGCCCTGGCGCGCTTTCTGCTGGGGTTCGTGGGCGCGGGCTTCGTCATCGTTTGGCGGCGACCAGGGCTGGCGTTATGCCGTCGGTAGCACCGGTACGCTCATCCTGGTCTATGCCGTCATTTATTTTTTACTGGCGCGCGATACGCCCGAGGGTTCGACTTATTTCAAACCGAACAAGACCGGCGGGCTGGAAGTGACCAGCAAGGGGGATTTTTATTTTTATCTGCTGATTAACATTCCGCTATATGCGGCGCTGGGAGTGCTGACCTGGCAACTGTCTTCCAGGCTGGGTCTGATTACACCCACGGCCGCGACTGTTATCTATACGCTACTGGTCATTATCTACGTTTATCAATGCCGGCAGATCCGGCACGTTAACGCGGCCATATTCCAGGGACCGGTCGCGGCGATCCACCAGTACCAATTCAAACAGGTCGCCATCCTCAGCCTGTCCTATCTGGTGACCTTCGGTTCAGAACTGGCCGTGGTGTCCATGCTGCCGCTGTTCTTCAAGGACACCTACGGCATTTCCCAGGTGCAGGCGGGATTGATCGCTTCCAGCTTTGCCTTCATGTGTCTGGTCGCCCGACCGCTGGGTGGATTGGTGAGCGACAAGTTCGGACGCAAGCGCACCTTGTTCATCATGATCACCGGTATGGCCATCGGCTTTGCCATGATGAGCCGCATTGACGGTGACTGGCCCATCCTGTTCGCCATCCTGACCACGGTCTCATGCGCCCTGTTTGTTTTGGGCGGCGCCGGCGCGGTCTTCGCCATGGTACCGTTGGTCAAACGCCGCCTGACCGGCCAGATCGCCGGCATGGCCGGGGCTTATGGCAACGTCGGCGGCGTGATCTTCCTGACAGTATTATCGCTGGTTACACCACAGAATTTTTTCCTGGTCATCGCGGGCACGGCTATACTGGTGCTCGCGGCCGTTACCTTCCTGGATGAGCCGCGCGGCGCCATGGCGGAAGTGCTGCCGGACGGTACGGTGCAAATGCTGGAAATTACCTGACAGGTCAGCGAACGAAACACTATGAGCAAATTAACAGTCAGGATAGGGCAGTTCTCCGATCCCGGCAATAAACCCGCGAATCAGGATTTTCATGGCGCCATGGTCCCGGAACCGCCGCTGCTGGACACCAAAGGCGTCGCGATAGCCATCGCGGATGGCATCAGCAGCAGCGAGCACGGCCGTGTCGCCAGTGAGTCCTGCGTCACCGGGTTCCTGGAAGACTACCTCTGTACGCCTGAGACCTGGTCAGTGAAAAAATCGGTCGAGCAAGTCCTGACCGCACTCAATACCTGGCTCTACAGCCAGGGTCGTCACGAACAGAACCGGCACCGCGGTCACGTGACCACGTTGAGCGCGCTGATCCTGAAATCAACGACGGCGCATTTCATCCACGTCGGCGATAGCCGTATTCATCACGTGCGCGAAGGGCGCTCGTCCTCGTCGAGAACACGGGCAGGAACCGGATCACCCAATTCGATACCCGCCTGCAGATCGACTATGGCAAGCAGGCGCTGGAATGTGGCGATCTCTTCATCCTGACCACCGATGGCGCGCATGAATACCTGACAGCCGAGGAACTGCTGCGGATAGTTCGTGATAACCGAGATAACCTGAATAAAGCGGCGGAACTGGTGGTCAGGCAGGCGCAAGCCAATCAAAGCCCCGATAATGTAACCTGCCAGTTGGTGGAGGTCACAGCCCTGCCCTCGCAGAATCCGGACGATGTATACAACCAGTTAACGGAATTGCCGTTTCCACCGGAACTGGCGGAAGGTATGCTCATCGACGGCTTTCGGATTATCCGGGAACTGCACAGCAGCAGCCGCTCGCAGTTATATCTCGCCCTGGACACTGAAACAGGTCTCAATGTCTGCCTGAAAACCCCATCGATCAATTTTCAGGATGACCCCGCCTATATTGAGCGGTTTATCCGCGAGGAATGGATAGGCCGCCGTATTGACAACCCGCACGTGGTCAAAATTTATGAACCGAGCCGGCGACGGCGCCTGCTCTATCATATCTCCGAATACATTGAGGGTGCGACGCTAAGACAATGGCTGCTGGATCATCCGCGTCCCAGTCTGGAGGAAGTGCGCCTGCTGGTGGAACAGATCGCCAGGGGCTTGCAGGCCTTGCACCGGCTGGAGATGCTGCACCAGGATCTGAAACCGGAAAATATCATCATCGACAAATCCGGCACCGTCAAACTGGTTGATCTCGGCTCCACCAAAGTCGCAGGGATTGCTGAAATTGCCACCCCGGTCGCGCAGACCAACCTGCTCGGCACCCGGAATTACACCGCGCCGGAATACGCCAACGACCGGCCCGGGAGCAATCGCTCGGATATTTATGCACTGGGCGTGATCGCTTATGAAATGCTGAGTGGCGAACTGCCTTATGGGGAAATGCCGATGCACTGGAATGCTGACAGTTTTGCCACCCGGCTCAAATACCGGCCGGTAACCGACCATAACGCCGCTGTGCCAAACTGGGT
The DNA here is from genome assembly GCA_015661095.1 of Gammaproteobacteria bacterium. Classification (GTDB taxonomy): domain Bacteria; phylum Pseudomonadota; class Gammaproteobacteria; order Eutrophobiales; family Eutrophobiaceae; genus JACVQI01. The sequence continues at coordinate 3,372 of JACVQI010000186.1, read as the reverse complement.
GGACGGGGCGTTGAAGAAAGCCGTCCATCCGGACCCGGAGAAAAGATACGCAGAGTTGTCGGAATTCCTTTATGACCTACGCCATCCCAATCCGCAACTTATAACAACGGACCGGCGGCCACTGTTGGAACGCAACCCGTTGCGTTTCTGGCAGGGACTTTCCCTCATTCTGTTTGGTGTCATTATTTACTTGCTGGTTTTACTGACACAGTGATACCTGTAATATCCTGCTCCTCATGGCAACTATCGGGGCATTTGCGGTTATCTTCGATGCGGCGGGACAGGTCCTCTGTGTCAAGGCCAATTACGGGTCTTGCTACTGGGGCACGCCGGGTGGGCGCGTGGAAACAGGTGAATCACCCGCGGCCACCCTGAAACGCGAGGTATTTGAAGAAACCGGCTATCTTATCGAACCGGGTCATCTCATCGGTGTCTATGCGAAACCGTATCGTGACGATCTCGTGCTGTCCTTCCGCGCTACGATCCTGGCGCGTGAACCGTGGCGTCCTAACCAGGAGATCGCCGAGATCGGATTTTTCTCGCCGGTAGCACTACCGGAGGGGATGGGGGTGATAGCAAGAACCCGGATTATGGATGCCGTGACTAATCAGAAAGGGGTGTATAGAGTCTTCGAAGTACCAGACCTGGAAGATTAGTTATGTAGGTATCCAAAAAAAGGGGCACATTTAGCGCCCCCTCATCACTTTTTATTTCCTTTAAACTTTTAACTTTCCACTTTTAACTGCGTTTATTGCTGCTTGCCAAACATCCCCACGTAGGCCGCCTTGGCGATAACTTTCCCCTGCATGGCTTCCAGTAATTCCTTGCGGCTGGAAGTTGCCGGAATGTCCAGGTTCGCGTTCAGGGCATAGAGATCGAACACATAGTGGTGATGCTTGGGTCCAGGCGGCGCCCCAGGTCCCATATAGCTGTTCTGGCGCATCAGATTGGCCCCCACCACAGAACCTTCCGGCAAACTGCCTTCCGGTATACCACCGGCGGCCACCGGTATATTCCAGACCACCCAATGCAGAATATCATCCGTACCGCCGCCAAATGTCACGTCGATATCATGGAAAATAATTGCATAGCTGACGGTGCCTTGCTCCGGGTTTGTAAAAGTAAACCCCGGCTGCGTACTGCCGCCACGGGCGGAATACTTGTCTGGAATAATGCCACCATCCTCAAAGGCACCGGATTGCATCATCAGCGTGGGGATTCTGAATCCACCCCCGCCGCCGCCCTGTTGTGCCGCTGCAAAATAACCATATACACACAACATCATTACGGTTAATGTCAGAAAAAGTCGTTTAATCATTGCATCCACTCCGTCTTAGTAATTAGCTGAACTTGTATGATATTTGAACAGCAGTTTTGTGTCTCGATACTGCCGAATAAAACAGACAGGACCATAACAACCAAACTTGTAAAAAATATGGATAAGTATAATAAGGGAACCGCGCAGCGCTCCAATATAATTCAAAATGTTAAGCAACCTTTGATTAGCTCGGAGCTTCTTTAGACAATTATTTCCGGCATGGATACATGCTGTACTACAGCCTGTATGAGCGACTTCGGCGGGAAACTGGTGGCTGTATCAAGTTATGCTGAGTACAGCCACGCCCTCAGACTTTGAGCGACCTCGCGCCACGTATGATGTTTTGTGGTAGCACCGGGGGTGCAGGGTCGCTCTCTATATACTTGATGTTATTGTAAGGGATTAACAATAGTTTCTTGTCCAGTTCAACAGCCATGGCGTTGCGCAACAATGACCGTTCAATATCATCGCTTAAACCGAATTCTTTGGATGCGGACAGAGCTACCTCAAATTTAATGGGATTACCGTGTATGAGGTGGATGGTGACGACTAACTGATCGTTTTCTTGCATTTTTTTAATTCCAATGGAGTGTTTGCAAAAGTTCCATGACAGGTCGATGACCTGCCATCGCTAATATACGGGCAATCCTACTTTGTTTTCAGAATTCTCGTGCACGACCCAGCCCATTTGTTGAAGGGAATCCCTGGCTGCAGCACTGACCGCCCCGGTGATCCATAATTGCCGTTCCTTGACCCCTTGCACAGAGTCAATAATCTTGCTGACGGCACTTGCGGTAGCGGCTAAATTATTCGTCCAGGACAGATAATCGACCGGCACCTGGATTACAATTTTGCTGGTATTGGTCAGGCCCGCGGTCATCTGGCCAACGGGCACAAAGCTGGCTATGGGTTCGACCAGGCGATTATAACCCTCGTACATCTGCGCCTGACGCTGGCGAAAATAGGCCATATCCGGATTATCGATGATGGTGGCAAACTTGATGAACTCCGCCCGGTTCCTGGTATTCGGCATATTATTCAATGCAGCCACGATCGAAGTCTGTTCGAGGGGAGTATATACACCGTTGGCGATATACAGATCGGCGATATCGGTGTTGACACCCATGGCCGCAAGATTCTCGCGGTTCAGCTTGCGCAAATCGGCCGGTGCGCTGTCACGCATCACGTTATTCATCAGTTCCGTGCTACCGGTAATGGAAACGGCCACACCCGCGCCTCCGGGAACAGCCATCAATAAACCGCTCATTACCAATGTGCCGGTACCGCTGGCGCCGGACAAGCTGTTAAGTTCATCCTGGAGAATTTTATTGCGGGAGTAGACATCGATACCGAATTGATAGCCGATGTCGCGCTTGGCTTTTTCATATCCCAGCAAACTGGCCATGCGGCTGCCCTCGGTATCGCTGCGTGAATCACCTGTGAGATTTTCACTCGCCCTGGAAAAGAGTTTGCCGACACCCGACACGGTGCTTGAAACCGACCCTACGGGGTCAGCGACCAGACCTTTGGCGCCTTCGACGACATCCTTCGCCTTTTCCGTCATGCCCTTGGTGAACTCTTCTGAACTTCGAATCTCCTTCATCCTGGCGACGGCTTTGATCTCGTCGATGTACTTCCTGAGTGTGCCTGTGGATGTGGCCTGTAAGTCACCAAACTCGGAATGAATGGTGTAGGTATTCAGAAAACCATCGTTGGCAACATTTTCATCGACCTGGTGAGAGGTACCCCGTATCACATCAGGCGGCAGTAGCGTTGAGGCCCTGAGCATACCGGGATTTTCATACGATTGCTGCGCACAACACAGCGTCGAAATGCAAAACAAACTCGAAAGGTGAGGAAGTGGGGAAGGGGGAAAGTAGGAAAGTAGAGTGAGGAAGTAGGCGAAAATCCAAGGTTGGGAGGGTGATGCGTCACAAACAAAGCGCGGGCCTGATGTTGTTTCGCCGTGCCACGGCGGTGACTGAAGTGCTGCTCGCGCACCCGGGTGGTCCGTACTGGTCCGACCGTCACGCTGGCGCGTGGTCGATTCCCAA
>JACVQI010000185.1 GCA_015661095.1 Gammaproteobacteria bacterium | reverse complement strand
CCCTATTATCTGTATTCCCTGGCCCGTGATAAATTCCTGCAGGAAGATTATGCCGGCGCTTTGGCGGATATCCAGGCTGCTATCAGCCATTTTGATAAGGAACATCGGTTTTATTTCCTGCAAGGCGTTATCTACAAGGCTTTAGGCCGGCAGGAAAAGGCCAATACAAGTTTTACCCGGGCACTGGATCTAACCTACAATCAAAAACAATTGAACAGGTATCTGAGCAAAATGGAAAAATTGATCTAGCAATCTGTTCTCAATACATACACTAAAAAACTGACGGCATGGCAGAGAGCGATTGGAATGCATATTGGCAAAATGCAGGTTCGGCTTCCATACACAAGGATAGCGGGCCACAGGATGAGGTACTTGAGCGGTTTTGGTTGCAGTTCTTCAGGCAGTATTTTTCCGGTATTCATGCAAGTCCTGTGGTACTTGACCTCGCCTGTGGCTTTGGTGCGGTCTCCCGTCTGATGCTTGCTACCGTCCAGACTGCGGGAAGTGATAGCAAACCACACCTTGCCTGCATCGATGCATCATTTGCAGCTGTCATGGAAGTGCGGCAACGCTATCCAGTTTTAACCGGTATTACTGCAAACGCCAGATTACTTCCTTTTAAAAATGAATCTATTGATCTGGTCACGAGCCAGTTTGGTATTGAGTATGCCGGGCATGAAGCGTTTCTCGAAGTGGCCAGAATCGTCCGGCCGTCAGGATTGGTTGTAATGGTGCTACATCTTCGGGATGGAGGTATTTACAGGGAATGTGCAACCAATCTAAAAGCCATAAACGGATTTCGCAACAGCTCGATCCTCCCTTGTTTTGCGGAAATATTCAGAGTGGCGCTGGCAGTGCAGTCGGGACAGGATGAAGCAATAAATTTCCGTCACGCGGACAGCGCGTTTTCAGTCTCAGTAAAAGCGGCTGAAAAAGTATTGCAGCGCTGGGGCAAACATGTGACAGATGGTTTGTTATTCCGCCTGTACAGTGATATCGCCCGGATGTATCAGCGTTTCAAATTACACGATCCGGATGCGGTATTTGCGTGGACAGATCGGGCGAGCAGGGAACTCGAGTCATATTCCGGTCGCATGTCATCGATGTTAGATGCCGCACTGGATGATCAACAGCTAAAAAATTTGTTAGAAGGTTTAGCAGCCCGGTGTTTCACGATCCAGAAACAGGAAATATTGGCATTTGGGAAAGTGCCGGTACCTGCGGCATGGGTGGTGGTTGCGGAAAAATCGGCCAATTGATTACCGGGAGTAAGAGCGACGATGAATGTTCTGAATTGATAATTCAAGCGGGCATTGGCATAATTTCCGAAATCTGAACAGAACATCCTTCTCATGGATCCCGGTTCTTTAAATCAAGGTACGGCAGCGAATACCAGCATCGGACTGGTACGGATTGAAAGATTGCTGGGAACGGATCCGTTTCAGGCGGAACAGCAGGCTGCTGAATTTCTGGTGGCGAAGCCGGGACATCCCATGGCGTTGCTGTATCTGGCTATTGCCCGCCGACTATTGCGAAAACCGGGTGCCGCAATTGAAATACTGACACCATTGGCCAGCCGTCACCCGAATGCACCCCTGGTACAACTGCATTTGGGACTGGCGCAACGCGAAAGCGGCAGGAACCATGAGGCGGTCGAGTCACTACGTCGGGCAGTGTCGATCAAACAGGACTTTACCGACGCCTGGCTGGCACTGGCCGACCTGCTCACGGCGATGCATGACAAAGAAGCTGCTGCCAAGGCCTTTTTGTCCTATGCCGATCACTCCACGAATGATCCACGACTGCTTGAGCCGGCTGTCGCGCTGCGCGAGCAGCGCTATGCCGAAGCTGAGTCACTGTTGCGGGGACTGTTGCAAAATCAGCCCAATGATATCGTCGCGTTGTGCATGCTGTCGGAAGTCATTGAATGTCAGGGCAGGACCCATGAGTCCGAGGATTTGCTGATACGGTGCCTGAATTTGGCCCCGGGGTACAGGCGGGCACGGCACAATTACACCGTGTTATTACTGCGTCATAACAAGGTCATGGATGCCATGCAGGAGATCGATCGCTTGCTGGCTGAGTCACCGGGCAATCCTGATTATCTCAAGCTACGGGCCGCGCTTCATATAAATCTTCGTGAACACCATGAATCGATCAATATTTATCAGGCACTGTTGGATCAATTTCCTTTGCAACCCGATGTATGGACCAGTCTGGGACATGCGTTGAAATCAGTTGGACGGCGCGCGGACTGCATGAAAGCATACCGCAAGGCCATAGCGGTTGAACCAGGGTATGGTGAGGCGTACTGGGCAATCGCGAACGTGAAAACTGAGCATTTTACCGAGGCTGAGGTCGCGGCCATGCTGGACCAGGTAAACAGTCCGGCTATCGGGACGGAAGACAGGATTAAATTTCATTTTGCTTTGGGAAAGGCCCTGGAAGACGGCCATGATTATGCCCAATCGTTTCGGCATTATGATGAAGGCAATCGGCTGCGATATAAAACCATCCGCTATAATCGTGAAGAATTTTCCGCTTATGTGCAGCGTTGCAAACGGTTTTTTACGGATGCGTTTTTTGCTGAACGCCCTGGTTGCGGAGGCGATTACGCTGATCCAATATTCATAGTCGGGTTGCCGCGCTCCGGTACAACCCTGGTGGAACAAATATTGTCGAGCCACTCGTGTGTGGAGGGAACCACGGAACTCCCCGAGATTATAGCCATGGCGAAAACGCTGGCCGCCTGGAAGGCTGGAAGTGATTCTCAAGAATACCCCGAGGTTTTAACAAGAATGGAACGGGGATTGTTCCGCGAACTTGGTACAGCCTATATTAATCAGACGCGCATTCACCGCAAGCACAACAGACCAATGTTCATTGATAAAATGCCGGAGAATTTCGCCCATATCGGATTAATCCACCTGATACTGCCCAATGCCCGCATCATCGATGTCCGGCGCCACCCGCTGGCGAGCGGGTTCTCAATTTATAAACAATATTTCGCACGTGGTCAGGAATTCAGTTACAGTCTGGAGGATATTGGCAGTTATTACCGGAATTATGTGGAATTGATGGCGCATTTTAACAAAGTACTTCCGGGGCGGGTGTATCGGATCATCTACGAATCACTGGTGCAGGACACTGAAAATGAAGTGCGTCGATTATTACAGCATTGCAACTTGCCTTATGAGTCGGCCTGCCTGGAGTTCTACAGTAACGATCGGGCTGTGACTACGCCCAGTTCAGAGCAAGTCCGTTCCCCCATCTATCGGGATGCGATGAACAATTGGGTTCCATATGCATCATGGTTGGGACCGCTGCAAGCCTCTGTTGGCGATCTGATTGATGAATATCCAAATATATCGGCATCCTTGAAAATGGATGAACACGCTGCTGATTAAACCCCGACGCTGGCGAATGCCTACTGAAATATGTTAAATGATGTTTATCCCGGTCATGCGGAGCGATAGTTATGACTCATAAGTGTTATACCCTGTGGTTCGTAGTCACCTTGTCAGCTTTTACCAGCATGAGTGTCATAGCTGAAGGTTCAGAATCCAATGGCACGTGGCAGGGCTTGAAGTTGATGATGAGTAGTGAGGAATTCAGGGCGGCGGGCCTGGACAAACTCAGCACAGATGAATTACAGCAACTCGACGCATGGCTGGTCCGGTTTCTGGCGCACGATGCACAACAGGTCGTCCATACCGATGAGACTATCCAGGAACTGCAAAAAGTACCCGTGCAACGCCGGATAGCGGGTCGTTTTACCGGCTGGAGAGGTGAAACGGTATTCCAACTGGATAACGGTGAAGTATGGAAACAACGCCTGTCTGGGCGCTATGCCGTAGTGTTGGAGAATCCGCTGGTGGAGATATCCCGGAATCTTTTTGGTTATTATGAATTAAGGGTGGTAGAGACCGGAGTTAAAATCGGTGTAACCCGCCTTAAATAATGATCGTTTCCGGTTTTAATGTCGTATTATAACAACAGTACAAGAACTATAAGCTTTTATCTCACTAAATATCGATATATAATTGTTGTAATTGCCATTTAAGTAGTTTTGACAGACATAATGCTACTAGATTATTTTTTTGTTCCGTAAATTTGTATCAACCACGCAACGATATATTTAAGAGGAGAACAATATCATGTATCAAAAAAACCCCCTCGCACTAGCGGTTCACCGGGCCATTTACGGCGTAGCTATCGCTGTTACGGCTGTCAGTGTTCCAACAACAAGTCAGGCACAGAGTGAACAACTGGAAGAAATAGTGGTTACTGGTTCGCGTATCGCTCAGGACCCGAATCTCATTACCTCGAGTCCGGTCACCATGGTGAGAGCGGATGAGATCACTTATCGTGGTGCCATCCGTGTCGAGGATCTATTGAACGACTTACCATCGATCGTTCCGGAATTCACGGCCAACGAAT
>JACVQI010000031.1 GCA_015661095.1 Gammaproteobacteria bacterium | reverse complement strand
CTGGACTGCTCCACGGTAGCCAGTTTACGCATAGCGCCTGCCGTGGTAACCATCAGGATTGGGACAGCAGGCTGACTACTCCTGGTGTGGATATAATCGATCAGTCCCTTGCTATCGATTTCCGGCATATTCTAATTCGTCACAACCAGATCAAAATATTTGTTATCGATGACGGTTATCGCTTCCTTCCCGTCAGTCGCCTGATAGAAATTTTCCATAACCATCCTTTGTAAGGTCCTGATAATTTGCAGACGTGAAAACTTGCAGTCATCGACCACCGGGTCGGTCATTAGCCCATGACGGGCTTTTGCTTGGGTGTTTCGAGATAAAAACTGGCCGGTTGTCAGGGCAACCCGGGGCCGGGCATCAGGCTGCCTGGGCGGGGATCCGGTCTTTGATGGCCTTGATGCGGTTATTTTCGTCCAGATAGATGAGGGTTGGTTTGAAATTTTGTAGTTCCTGCTCATCCAGCACACCATAACTGCAGATGATGACACGGTCACCCGGCGAGGCTTTATGGGCGGCTGCGCCGTTGACGGAGATTATCCGGGAACCGTTTTCCGCCCGGATGGCGTAAGTGGTGAAACGTTCGCCATTGGTAATGTTATAAATCTGGATCTGCTCATATTCCCGGATCCCGGATTTATCCAGCAGGTTGCCGTCGATGGCGCAGGAACCGTCGTACTCAAGTTCAGAATGCGTTACCATCGCCTGATGCAATTTCGCTTTTAAAACAGTTAGTTGCATTTCTATATCAGATCTATAAATGGGGAAAGAAGTATGGCTGAATTAGTCAGTTTTTTCAATGCCGACCCATGTGCCTGGAACCTGAAAATGAGTAAATCTTGATAATTATCAGGAGTTAACGGGAAACGTTAACCTGGATATTATCGATCAGGCGGGCCGAACCCAGCCAGGCAGCCGCAAGGATTGAAAGCTGCGTATCATCCGGACCGGGCTCCGCCAGATCCTCAGTGCGACGTACGCTGAAATATTCCGGCCGGAAACCCTTCGCCTCCAGCGCCTGCATCCCCTGAGCTTCGATTTTGGCAATATCCGCCGGGTTTTGTTGCAGTCGTTCAGCCGCCTGTTGCAGGGCCTGGTAGATGAACGGGGCGATCACTCGTTCTTGCCTGTTCAGGTAACCGTTCCTGGAACTCATGGCCAGACCATCCGCCTCCCGATGTATCGGCAAGCCGATGATTTCGATCGGCATACATAAGTCCATGGTCATTTTTTTGATCACCAGCAGTTGCTGGTAATCCTTTTCGCCAAACAAGGCGATATCCGGCTGGACATTGATCAATAACTTGCAGACAACAGTTGCCACGCCGGTAAAGTGTTCCGGGCGGAATTTCCCGCACAGGATATTGGATAATTGCGGGACGGTGACCCGGGTATCGACATCCATACCGGCCGGATATAGTTGTTTCAGATCCGGCGCAAACAACAGATCCAGACCGCCGGCCTGCAGTTTCCGGCTGTCTGCCTCCAGGGTGCTGGGATAACCTTCGTAATCCTCGCCTTTGCCAAACTGTATGGGATTGACGAAGATACTGACCACCGTCCGGTCCGCCAGCCTTTTGGCTTCCTTTAACAAGGACAGATGACCGGCATGCAGATTACCCATGGTGGGGACAAAGGCGATGCTGACGCCTTGATGTTTCCATTCGGCAATCGCCCACCGCAGGCTTTGCAGATCAAAGACCGTGTTCATGTCGCCGCTTAAAAATGATGCTCGAGTGACTGGGGATTGAAAAAACGCCGGCCCGGCGGCAACTCCCGTATGTAGTTCAACAACAGATTAAAATCCTCGGAACCAGAAGCCAGATTGATATCCTCGGTATTGACGATCAGCAGCGGTGCCTCATCGTAATGGTAAAAAAACTCAATATAGGCATCGGCAACGCGTTTCAGGTAGGACTCATTAATGCTTCTTTCATAATCAATGCCGCGTTCCTGCACCCGACTGAGCAAGGTGTCGACGGGGGCCTGCAGATAGATCACCAGATCCGGGGCCGGGGCCTCCAGGGTCAAATGATTATAAACCTGGTAATACAGCTCCAGCTCGGCATCGGTCAGCGTGACTTGCGCGAACAGTCGGTCTTTCTGGATGAGAAAATCCGCGATCCGCGCCTGCCGGAACATATCCGTCTGCCGCAAGGACTCTATCTGCCGCGCCCGCTGGAACAGAAAATGTAATTGCGTGGGCAGGGCCGATGTTTCCGGATGCTGATAAAACTGCGGTAAAAACGGATTATCCGCCGCCTGCTCCAGCAGTAGATCGGTTTTCAACGTCGCGGCCAGACGTTGCGCCAGGGTGGTTTTCCCGACGCCTATCGGGCCCTCGACGACGATGTACTCGGGGTGATTCACTTTTATCATGTTCAGTCGATTTTCTCTATATCCGCCCTGCCAATCCTCGCCAGCATGTCGGACACGCGGCCCAATCCGGGAATATCCAGATCGGGCGTGATTTCCGCCAGCGGCATGAGCACAAAATTCCGCTTCGCGATCTCCGGGTGCGGGACTACCAGACCCTCAGTCATGATCTGATCCTGGTCATATAATAACAAATCCAGGTCCAGCGTTCGTGCCTGCCAGCGTTCGCTACCACGAACCCGGCCATGCCGCCGTTCGATACCCAATAATTCCTGCATTAAAACCACAGCTGGCAAGGACGTTTCCAGCCTGGCCGCGGCATTTATATAATCAGGCTGGTCTTGCTGACCGAGTGCCTTACTGCGGTAAAATGACGATTGTGTAACAAGCGTGGTGCCCGGCAATGCTGTTAATTCTCTCAGGGCATCGGTCAATTGCCGCGCCGGGTCGCCCAGATTACTCCCCAGGCCGATATAGGCAATCGCCATAAGCTATGTGGCCTAACGTCTGCGTCTGCGGCGGCGGCCCTGGCCTTCCGTCGGTTTGTTCCGGTGTTGCTCGGTCTGGACCGGGTGTTCCTGCTGAAAGGCGGTCCACCACTCTGCCAGTTCCGTCACATTTTCACCGGCCTTGGCGCGCAGCAGGAGAAAATCATAAGCGGCCCGGAAACGCGGGTGTTCCAGCAGCCGCAGTGGGTGCTTACCCTGAATCTTGCGCAGCCGTAACTGCAATTGCCAGATCTCGCGCGCCGTCTTGGTAAACTGCCTGGGCAGGGCGATATCGGCGATCTGTTTCGAGATCACGACATCACTGGCAAAATGCACAGCGTCCATTTCGGCCATACCGTTACTGACCTGCTCACGACAAATCGCCTGCATGGGCATCCATAACAAGGCGGCGATCAGGTAACCGGGAGTGACCGGTTTCCCAGCCGCCAGCCGACTATCGGTATCCTGCAAGGCATGCACCAGCAACATATGCGGGAAGCCGCCCTCTTCCTCAGTCAAGACAACCTCGGTTTGCGGGAACAATTCGGCGAACAAATTATAGTGACGTAACTGCTCAAACGTTTGCAGGGCGTAGCCGCCGAGAAACAACTTCAAAGTCTCCTCGAACAACCGCGCCGGGGGAATTTTCCGCAGCAGCTCGGTAAACCCCCGGATCGGCGCCTCCGTTGCCGGATCGATGCGAAAACCGAGTTTGACCGCGAAGCGCACCACCCGCAGCAGGCGCACCGGGTCTTCGATATAGCGTTGTTCCGGGTCGCCGATCAGGCGGATCCGCCCAGCCTGGATGTCCTGCAGGCCGCCGACGTAATCGATGACCGTGAAATCCTTGATATTGTAGAACAGAGCATTCACGCTCAGGTCGCGGCGCCAGACATCGTCATCAATGGTGCCATAAACATTGTCCCGGACGATGGTCCCATCCACGACATGCCCTTCGCCGTCCGCGATATGGTGGGCCGTGCGAAAGGTCGATACTTCGATGACCTCCTGGCCGAAACGGACATGAACCAGGCGGAATCTGCGGCCTATCAGGTGACTGTTGCGAAACAATTCCCTGACCTGCTCCGGGCGCGCATTGGTGACCACGTCAAAATCCTTGGGCTCACGGCCCAGCAACATATCCCTGACACTGCCGCCCACCAGATAACCATCGAACCCGGCATTGCGCAGCCGGTGCAATACCTTCAAGGCATTGGCGTTGATATTCTCGCGGGAAATATTATGTTCCTGCCGTGAGAGTACACGGGGTTGCGGCCTTAATTGTGCGACCTTATCCGGTCCAGGTTTATGCATAAACTATCAAATCGGTAAAAATTCCAGCTATAAAGCGACTCGTTGGACACGTATAATACCACTTGTTTTACTCGAAACCATTTCGCTCCCTTCGTCTAGTGGCCTAGGACGCGGGCCTCTCACGCCTGAAACAGGGGTTCAATTCCCCTAGGGAGCGCCAGTCTATCAACTAACCGAATCAGAATTAAACCGTGCCAGCAGTCACTACCGATACGCAACATTTAACCTGCGGTATGTTGCGTAGACTGGCGGCAATTACATACGACCTCATGTTGTTATACGCGGTGCTGTTTTTCGTCACCATCATCCTGAACATCGTGTTCGACCCGGCAACCATACAAAACAGTAAAATTCTCTATCCCGTCAGCCTCTTGCTCTGCTGTTACTGGTATTTTGTCTGGCATTGGCTGCACGGCAGGCAAACGCTGGGCATGAAGGCATGGCGGCTCATCCTGGTCCGTGCCGATAACTCCCCTCTGCACTGGCAAACCGCCAGCATCCGCTTCCTGCTGGCGGGTGGTTCCATCCTGTTTTTTGGTTTCGGTCTGTTCTGGGCGCTCTTCGACAGGAAAAAACTTACTTTCTATGACCGCTATGCCGGTACGGTCCTGAATAAATCTGTTTCTGGCCTGTCTTCCGCCCCATAAACAATTTGCATTTTTTTATCTCCCTCCTCCCACAAAGTGGGTGTCGCAAGAGGGTAATCAACAATAAGTTCCTTCTCCCTCCGGGAGAAGGTTAGGGTGAGGGAGCGGCGTAAGTAGTTGAACGGTATAAGTTACAGTTTGACTCTTCAAGCCCTCACCCCGGCCCTGGAAAATCAGTTCCCGACATTTTCGACCGACTGCATCCTTGCAATCGTCTCCCGGAGGAAGAGGGCGTTTACTTGCTTTTGCGACAGCCTCCAAACGTGGTGGAGAGAATCTTTTTTATAAGTATCTAGCGAGTCATCGAGTTATCGGCGTAGCAAACTGGCGACTGTCCCCAGCAGCAGTACTGTCGGCGCGGTCACGCTGATAAAGGCTGGTACTTCATAGACCATGCCCAGGTGTCCGGAAATCTGATCGCAGATATGAAAGACGACCCCGATCATGGTGCCGAAAAATATCCTCTGCCCCACCACCGCAAACCGGGATTCACAACGCACGAGCAGGATCGAGAGCAGCACCATGGCGCAAATCGAAAAGGGTTTGATAATTTTCTTCCATAAGGCCTGTTCATAGGGAGCCGTTTCCTGAGCATTCTCGCGGAGATAATCAAGGTACTTCAGCAGGCCGAAAAAACTCAGGTATTGGGGTTGCACCAGAACGAAGTTGATGATTTCCGGCGCCAGCGATGACGGCCATTCCGCCTGCTTGAACTGATGTATGGATACTTTTTCATTACTGATCGAAGTCTGTTCGATATCGTTCAATAACCAGCGCTGTTTATCGTAACTGGCGTCCCGGGCATAAATACTGGTGCGCAGTTGATTGTTCTGATCGAATTCGTAGATATAAACATCCTCTACATGGTTGCCGGGCAGTATCTTCCTGATATTGATAAAACTGCCTCCGTCCCTGGCCCAGTACCCATTCATGGTGCGCATCGAGATCTGGTCGGTCATCGCGATTGATCGGCGTTGCTGGGCGGCTTCCTCGCTGATTGGCGCTATCAATTCACCGACAATAATGGACAGGGCAACGAGCAGCAGCGCTGCCCTGGTCATGATGATAGCCAGATCAACCCTGGATACACCGGAGGTGCGAATGACGACGAGTTCACTGTAATGAGCGAGCAGCCCTAATGTCGCCATGCTCCCAATCACCGCCGCGATGGGGAATAATTCATACGCCAGCCTTGGTGTGGTTAACAACACATAGAGCAGGGCTTCGCTGACGGTATAGCTGCCCTTACCGGTCTCCGCCATCTGATCGATGATGGAAAAAAACGCAAACAGGGCCACCAGGCCGAATAATGCAATCAAGGTGGTGGTCACCAGACTGATGGTGATGTATTTTTGCAGGATCTTCATCGCCGCGCCGACAACAGCTGTTGTCCACCCCTCCGGCCACGCCGGTGCACGCTGACCTGCAGCCAGTAGACAACCGCGATAATCAGCGCCATCAGCAGATGCACCCACCAGATACCGATCCAGGCCGGGATATCCTCCCGCCGCAACAGGGTCTTCGAAATATTGATCAAGTTGCTGTAAACAAAATACACCAGGATGCCGACCATCAGGGAAACATAGCGGTTATCGCCAAAGGAGAACTTGTTCATTAAAACCGCGAACAATGGCAGCAGCAGTGTGGCAATAATAAATGAAGTGCGCCATTGCATTTCAGCGATCCGCGCCGGCTCGTCCGAGCTGAACAATTCAAAACTGGGGATGGATTCAGGCCGCCTTTTTTCGGCCGTGATGCTACCCTTCTCCATCAGCACGGCATAGGTCCGATAATCGGTGATCTGGTAATTGGCCTGCCCCGGCTTGCCCAGGTAACGGTGTCCGTTTTCAAACAACACATAGCGGCTGTCCGTGGCATGGTCGCGATGAAAGCGGGCGCTGGCCGAGGACAGCACGCCAAACCGGCTGGCCTCGCGCACCTGCAAAAACACATTGTGCATCTGCTGCCGGTCAGGGGAGAGCTCCTGCACATAGACCACCCGGCCACCACTGCTGAACTCCTTGAAGCGGCCGGACGACAGCCCGGCAATGTCAGATTCCTGACGCGCGCGCTGTTTCAACCACTCGACCCGGTCTTCCGCCCAGGGCGATACGAAATAACTCACGAAGAATACGAAGATCGCGAAACTGAAGGCGAATTTGAATACATACAGCAGTTGCTGTGTCACGGAGACGCCGGCCCCGGTCATAATCAGCAGTTCCTTGTCGCCGGTCAGCCGGGTCAAGGCGAGTATCACAGCGAGAAATACCGCTGCCGGGAGCAGGCGGGGAAACAGAGACAGCATCTTCATCAGTAACATACTGAGGATCAGGTCGCCCGGTATCCGGCCGGCGGCGGCATCGGCGAGAAAATCGACGAAGCGATGGCTGGTCAGGATCAAGACCAGCAGGCCGAGTATCCAGATCAGCTTTTCCAGTACTTCCCGGTGTAAGTAACGCTCTAGGATCATGTCTGTTCGTTTATAAAGACACCTTCGGGATTTTTGCTTCCGGAGCCGTAAATGAATAAACTGGGCGTTATCCGAAACACACCACATACTACAGAATATTATGCATTTCAGCATTAAAAGCGGCAGTCCTGAAAAACAACGCACCGCCTGCCTGGTGGCGGGCATCACCGAATCCCGCCGTCTGACTCCGGCAGCGGCCAGCATAGATAATGCCAGCAAGAAATTTCTGAGCAACCTGCTGCGCCGGGGGGATATTACCGGCAAGTTGGGCCAGGCCCTGCTGCTCCATAACGTCCCCGGTATCACCGCCGATCGGGTCCTGCTCATCGGTTGCGGCCGCGACCGCGATCTCAACGAACAGCAATACCGGACCATCCTCGGCAATATGTTGAATGAACTGGGCCGGACCAACGCCCAGGATGCCGTCAGTTATCTGAGTGAATTAAACATTCGGGGCCGCGATTACCAATGGAAGATCCGCCAGGCCGTGGAAAAGACCGAGCACCTGCTGTATGAATTCAGTGAATTCAAAAGCAGAAAAAAAAGTGAACCGAAGGCCCTGCGCAAATTGACCTTCATGGTGCCATCGCGGCGCGAGCTGCCGGAGAGTGAGGCGGCTCTCAAGACCGGCAAGGCTATCGCCAATGGCGTGAAGCTGACCCGGGACCTGGCCAACCGGCCAGCCAACGTCTGTACGCCGACCCACCTGGCCGAACAGGCACAGGAACTGGAGAAAAAATTCCCGGCGATCAAGACCAGGGTGCTGGATGCCGCCGCGATGAAGAAACTGGGTATGAATTCGCTGCTGTCCGTGGCCCAGGGCAGCCATCAACCCGCCAAACTGATCACCCTTGAATACAAACAGGGACGCAAGAACGCCAAACCCATTGTGCTGGTCGGCAAGGGGGTCACCTTCGACACCGGTGGCATCTCAATCAAACCCGCAGCCGCCATGGACGAGATGAAATTCGATATGTGCGGCGCGGCCTCGGTAGTGGGTACCATGGCGGCGGTCGCTGAACTCAATCTACCCGTGCATCTGG
This sequence comes from Gammaproteobacteria bacterium, assembly GCA_015661095.1. Classification (GTDB taxonomy): domain Bacteria; phylum Pseudomonadota; class Gammaproteobacteria; order Eutrophobiales; family Eutrophobiaceae; genus JACVQI01. Next base: position 5,131 of record JACVQI010000031.1, on the reverse strand, counting down.
TCGGCGTGATTCCGGCCACGGAAAACATGCCGGGCGGCAGCGCGACCAAACCCGGTGACATTTTCACCAGCATGTCCGGGCAGACGATCGAGGTGCTGAACACGGACGCGGAGGGCAGGTTGATTCTCTGTGACGCCATTACCTACAGCGAACGGTTTAATCCCGATGTGGTGATCGATATCGCCACCCTGACCGGCGCCTGCGTCATCGCCCTGGGTAAATACGCGACCGGCCTGTTAAGCAATCATAACCCGCTGGCCAAGGACCTGCTCAGCGCCGGCGAGGACAGTGGCGACCGTGCCTGGCAATTGCCGTTATGGGATGAGTATCACACACAGATCGAAAGCCCGTTCGCGGACATGGCCAACGTCGGCGGGCGTGAGGCCGGCACCATCACCGCTGCCTGCTTCCTGTCGAAATTCGCGAAGAAGCTGCACTGGGCGCACCTCGATATCGCCGGCACCGCCTGGACCACCGGCAAGGACAAATCCGCCACCGGTCGTCCGGTGCCGCTGCTCGCCCAGTACATCCTGGACCGGTGCAAGACAGCGGGTTGATCCAGCACCGGCGCATGAACCGAGTCGATTTTTATATCCTGCAGGATCAAAACCCGCCCGAGAAATTCGCCTGCGTCATGGCTAACAAGCTGGTGCACCAGGGCATGGACATACATATCCATACCGACAACCGCGACACCGCCGCCAGTCTGGACGATTATCTCTGGACCTGGCGCGATATCAGCTTCCTGCCGCATAAACTGGTGGACGACAGGGAACTGCCGGATACCCCCGTCACCATCGGCTGGAATGGCTCGGCGCATAACGATGCCGGCGTCCTTATCAATCTGGGTATGAATATTCCGGATTTTGCCGGTTCTTTTGCTAGAATTATCGAAATAGTCGCGGCCTATGACCCACCGCGTACCCAGGCCCGTGACCGGTACCGGCAATACCGCGAACGCGGCTACGAATTGCATAACCACGACATAGAGCCCAAAGATGCAAACATCTGATCCTGGAAATCCAGTCAACGGATCCCTGACTGAAACCCTCTCCAAACTGGAATCACTGATCCCCGACCAGCAATCCGTCGTGACCAACATTCCGGTATTAAATGAAACGACCGGCGGCAATCACAACCTGCAAGCCGGCATTCCGATCCTGGATGAACTGGTGGAAGCAGAAGATGTCGACATAAATGAATGGGGGCAACACCTGGATTTGCCGTCCGGTGCGGCCGACCAGATGTTGCACCTGATCGACAAGATCGAACATCGCCTGACGGACGAACTTGAGACGCTGGTGCAGACGCTGAAATCCACCATGAAGGAAAGCATCATTGATGAACTGAAAGTGAGGCTCGAAACTTCCGCCAATACGCCGACCCCCACAGAGCAACTGCCTGGCAAAAAACCTGACTGACTGTTCCTGATACAGCTACACCCCCCGTCCTACCGGCGATGCTTAATAACTCGTCATGCCGGGCCTGACAGTAAATTTACAGCGGTTTCAGAAACATCTATATAGTTGCTAACCCTCCCGATTACGGCATAATGCAGGCCATTTCGGACCCGGGTAATTATCAATTGGGCGCTAACGAATGGAAAAAACCTACAACTTCACAACCATAGAATCTCATTGGTGTGCCACCTGGGAAAGCAAGGGTTATTTCAAACCCTCCGGCCAGGGCGAGAGTTACTGCATCATGCTGCCGCCGCCCAATGTCACCGGCAGCCTGCACATGGGCCATGCCTTCCAGCAGACATTGATGGACATTTTGATCCGCTATCACCGCATGCAGGGCCATAACACTCTCTGGCAATGCGGCACCGACCATGCCGGCATTGCGACCCAGATGGTGGTGGAGCGGCAACTGGAGGCGCAGGGCAAGCACCGGCTCGATCTGGGTCGTGAACAATTCGTCAAGGCGGTATGGGACTGGAAGGAAACCTCCGGCAATACCATCACTCGCCAGTCGCGGCGGCTGGGCACCTCCATGGACTGGTCGCGCGAGCGCTTCACCATGGACGAGGGGCTGAGCGAAGCCGTCACTGAAGTCTTTGTCCGGCTGTATGAGGAAGGCCTCATCTATCGCGGCAAACGCCTGGTGAACTGGGATCCGGTCCTGCACACCGCCATCTCCGACCTGGAAGTGGTATCCAATGAGGAAGCTGGCAACCTATGGCACATCCGTTATCCGCTGAAAGACGACGTACAAGGACGTACTAGTGCCGCGGGAGGCAGGATGCCGGGAGCGGCCGGAAAAGACTATCTCGTCGTAGCGACCACTCGGCCGGAAACCATGCTCGGCGATACCGCCGTGGCGGTCAACCCGGACGATGAACGCTACCGCGACCTGATCGGTCAACAGTTGATCCTGCCGCTAACCGGCCGCACCATCCCGATCATCGCCGACAACTATGTCGATCCGGAGTTCGGCACCGGTTGCGTCAAGATCACCCCGGCCCATGACTTCAACGATTATGCCATCGGCCAGCGTCACAACCTGCCACTCATTAATATCTTTACTATCGACGCCGTCATCAACGACAACGGGCCATCTGCGTACCGGGGGATGGACCGTTTCGCCGCCCGCAAGGCTGTCGTTGCCGATCTGACTGCCGCCGGCCTGATGGAAAAAGTGGACGCGCACACCCTCATGGTGCCGCGCGGCGATCGCTCCCAGGCCGTGGTCGAACCCTATCTGACTGACCAGTGGTATGTGAAGATTCAACCGCTGGCGGAACCGGCCATCAAGGCGGTCGAGGACGGCCGCATCCGTTTCGTACCGGAGAACTGGAGCAAGACCTATTTCGAATGGATGCGCAATATCCAGGACTGGTGCATCAGCCGCCAGCTCTGGTGGGGCCACCGCATTCCGGCCTGGTATGACGAACTGGGTAATATCTATGTGGGCCGCAGTGAGGCCGAGATCCGCGCCAAACATAAATTGAGCGACAAGATCAAATTGAAACAGGATGAAGACGTACTGGACACCTGGTTTTCCTCCGCTCTCTGGCCGTTCTCCACCCTGGGCTGGCCACAGCAGACAGCGGAACTCAAGACCTTCTATCCCAGCAGCGTGCTCATTACCGGTTTCGATATCATCTTCTTCTGGGTGGCGCGCATGATCATGCTGGGCCTGAAGTTCATGAATGACGTGCCCTTCCGCGAGGTGTACATCACCGGACTTATCCGGGACGAGCATGGCCAGAAGATGTCGAAATCCAAGGGCAACATCCTCGACCCCCTGGACCTGATCGACGGCATCGACCTCGAGACCCTGATCAAAAAACGCACCACCGGCCTGATGCAACCCAGGGAGGCACCTAAAATTACAGCGGCCACGCGCAGCCAGTTTCCGGATGGCATCCAGGCCTATGGCACCGACGCCATGCGTTTCACCTTCGCCGCGCTGGCCTCGAATACGCGTGATATTAACTTTGACACTGGCCGCATCGGCGGCTACCGCAATTTCTGCAATAAGCTCTGGAACGCGACGCGCTACGTCATGCTCAGCGTCGACAACGCTGGACTCGATCTGACCGCCGGCGACAAAACCTACGGTCTGGCGGAACGCTGGATCAACACCCGGCTGGCACAGACCATCACGCAGGTGATCGAGGGCATGCAGGCCTACCGCTTCGACCTGGCGGCGCAGGCCATCCACGAATTCACCTGGGATGAGTACTGCGACTGGTATCTGGAATTATCGAAGACCACCCTCACCGACCAACAGGCGCCGGAGGCCGCCGTGCGCGGCACGCTTTACACTCTGGTCAATAATCTCGAAGTGCTGTTGCGGCTGCTGCATCCGTTCATGCCATTCATCACCGAAGAGTTGTGGCAGAAACTGCTGCCGGTTCTAAAGCAGCAACAGGACACCATCATGCTGCAACACTACCCGGCCGTGACCGACCTGGACACCGATCCTACCACCCTTGATGAGATCGCCTGGATCAAGGCCTTCATCATCGGCGTGCGCCGCATCCGCGCGGAACGCGACATCCCGCCCGGGAAAAAGCTGCCGGTGCGGGTCCAGGGCGGCAATGCCGTTGAGCAGACCTGGCTGGAGCGGAACCGGCTCTACCTGCTGGCGCTGGCCCGGCTCGAATCGATTGCGACCACCGCTAGCGAACCCGAAGATGCTGCCGTGGCACTGGCCGGCGAGATGACCCTGCTGGTACCACTGGCGGAATTGATCAACTTCGCTGACGAGCTGCGCAAGCTGGAAAAGGAACTGGACCGGCTGGACAATGAACGGCAACGCACCGCCGATAAATTGAACAACCAGAATTTTATTGGCCGCGCCCCGCCGGCAATCGTGCAAAAGGAGCGGGACAAGTTGAATGAAATGACGGATGCAATCGGCAAATTAAAAGCGCAATATGCGCGAATTGAAAAGTTGAAGGGGTGATGCCCATGTTCAGTACCATTAAGGAAGACATACAGGTGGTTTTCGACCGGGACCCGGCGGCGCGCAGTGCTGTCGAGACGCTGCTCACCTGCCCCGGCCTGCACGCGATCCTGCTCCACCGCATCAATCACTGGTTCTGGAACAAAAAATTATTCCTGCTCGCCAGGCTTGGCTCGCACATCGGCCGCTTCCTGACTGGGGTCGAGATCCATCCCGGCGCCACCATCGGCCGGCGCTTTTTTATCGACCACGGCATGGGCGTGGTCATCGGCGAAACCGCGGAGATCGGTGATGACTGCTCGATTTATCACGGCGTCACCCTGGGCGGCACCGTCTGGAACAAGGGCAAACGCCATCCGACCCTGAAAACCGGCGTCATCATCGGCGCCGGCGCCAAGGTCCTCGGCCCGATCACGCTGGGCGAGAATTCCCGTGTCGGCTCGAACGCAGTCGTGGTCAAGGACGTGCCTGATAACGCGACCGTGGTCGGTGTACCCGGCCATGTCATCATGAAGAAATCGCCGGATGAAGAACAGGAGGCGAAACGCGCGGCCATGGCGAAAAAAATCGGCTTCGATGCCTACGGCGCGGGCAAGGACATGCCCGACCCGGTCGAAAACGCGATCAAGTCCATGCTCGATCACATGCACAAAGTCGACGAAGAACTGGAGAAGTTAAAGAAGGAAAAAGGCGGCTAGCGAAAATCAGCTACTGT
>JACVQI010000184.1 GCA_015661095.1 Gammaproteobacteria bacterium | reverse complement strand
CCCGATCCAGCCTGGCCAGGGTCTTTTCTCTGCCCAGCAAACGCGCCGTATCATCGATGGATGGGGATATTGTACTGCCAGTTATTGCAACCCGCAGAGGCTGTGCCAGCTTACCCATGCTCAAATCAAATTTTTCGGCTGTGGTGGTAATCTCACTATGGATTGCAGCTTTAGTCCACTCATTGCTCCCGGCAAATTGCTCTCGCAGCATAACCATTGCTTCCAGGATTACTGGTGTCAGATGCTTTTTAGCGGCGGCTTCATCATAACTATCCAAGTCGGTATAAAAATAGCGACTCTGCGCGGCCATTTCTTTCAGGGTCTGACAGCGTTCCCGTTGCACCAATGCCAGCTCCCGCAACTCCGGACCCTTCGTCAAATCGAGACCTGCCATAGTCAACGTCTCGCCGAGCATATCAGCGATACGCTCCGCATCCCCGTTCTTCAGGTAATGCTGATTGAGCCAGAGTAACTTGTCCTGGTTCAAGGCAGCGGCAGCCCGGTTGACATCCTTTACATCAAACAAGCGGAACATCTCATCGCGGGAAAAGATCTCCTGATCGCCGTAGGACCAGCCCAGACGAACGATATAATTCAGCAACGCCTCCGGCAGGATCCCGTCCTCCCGGTACTGCAACACACTGACGGTATTGGTGTCGCGCTTGGAAATTTTTTTCCGATCCGGACCGAGTATCATGGGTACATGCCCATAGACGGGAGGTTGTACTCCCAAAGCGGCGAAGATATTCATCTGTCTAGGCGTATTATTCAAATGATCATCACCACGGATAACATGAGTAATCCGCATATCGAGATCATCAACGACTACGGTCAGATTATAGGTCGGTGACCCATCGGCCCGGGCAATGATCAGGTCATCCAGTTCACTATTCTGATAACTGACCCGGCCCTGGATTTGGTCGTCGATTGCAACGATACCGTCCACTGGATTCTTGAATCTGACTACCGGAGTCGTGCCGGCCAGCGGTGGTCCCTTTCGACTTCGGCAGGTACCGTTATATTTCGGTTTTTCGCCTTTGGCCATGGCTGCACTGCGCATTGTCTCCAGTTTCGCCACACTGCAATAACAATAATAGGCTTTGTCATTATCCAGTAATTGCTGGATAACCGCTTTATATCTATCAAACCGGCGTGATTGATAGTACGGCCCCTCATCATAATCAAACCCCAGCCACTGCATGCCCTCCAGTATCAGTGCTGTTGCAGCCTCGGTTGATCGCGCTTTGTCGGTGTCCTCAATACGCAGTATGAACTGGCCGCCATGATGGCGGGCATATAACCACGAAAACAGAGCAGTGCGAATACCGCCGATATGCAAGTAACCGGTAGGGCTGGGCGCAAATCTAGTTCTGACTAACATGGTGATTCGTAATTTGTGATTCGTGAATGGTGACTCTTGATTAACAGGATTTAAGTTTCCTGTTCAGACCCTTAAGCATTTTTGAAATCCGAGTATTTTTTTCCTGTATTTTATTCAGTTCTGGTGGCTTACATAAATCCGTTACTCGTAATATTTCAATAATTGTATCTATCTCGCTCGCTGAGCCGGATGCTATATGTAAAAATTGTGAAAACTCCTTTTTTGTCTGTCTAGGTGCGCCCTCGGCAATGTTGGATGCTATTGATATAGCCGCCCTTCTCATCTGCGATGTGATACCAAACATTTCATTTTTAGGGAGTATTTTAGTCAAATCGTAAACATCTCTGGCTAATTCGATTGCTAGCTTCCAAACATCCAGATCCTTGTGAGTTTTCATAGTTAAATCCATTTATTATTAACAAATAACCAATTACGAATCACGAATTACCAATCAGCATTTACCTGAGGGAAAATAACTTGTATCTTATCACCTATTCATAACTTGAGGCACCAAAGGGCGATTAGTTCAGCGGGAGAACGCTGCCTTCACACGGCAGAGGTCGCTGGTTCGATCCCAGCATCGCCCACCAACCAAATAACGATCCGTGTTATCTCGGCATATAAAGAATGCAATTACAGTAATTGACCAGGAACGTGGGGCAAGAAAAGATAATCAGAATATTAGCATTTTACCAATCACCAATTACGAATTACCAATCACGATTTAAGCTTACTCATCAACGTCGCGACGTTATTGAGGGAGAACAGGTGGACATAGATCAACTCCATCTGTCCCGTCTTGATCAGATCCGATAGTTTTCCAGGTTTCAGTCCAGCCAGCTTAAGACGATTTACACATTGAAACCCGCCGAGCGACATCTTGCTGCCTGATTTCATTTCGATGTTCGCCTGCATCGGCTCAAGCAGTCCTAACTCATTGATACTTTTACAAAATTCGTTCGTTATCTGGGCGTGGTTTTGATAATCCTTGAGGAAGTCGATGGCTTGTTTCAGGACAGCTGATTGCTCGCCCTTACTATTAAACAGCGCCTGTCCCTCCTTGGCAGTGTTAAATCCTGCATAACCTTCATCGATGCAAACAGCGAATTGCTGATCTGCACCTTTCTCCTGGCTGGCCAGAATAAATGGATAGCGACGCGCATAAGCAGGGATGTAATCGGCATTCCATTTTCCTTTATCATCAACAAACAGATTCTGGTTGTTTTTCAATCCCAGTAACACCATCGGAAAAATCCCGCCCTGGCCATCCTGGCCAAAAACAATCGGGTATTCTCTGGCCACTTTGCCAAACTCAACTGCCGCGATATACAGGCTGTTAGTGCTCTTGGCGAATTCAAAACTTTCGATGGGTTCGATATAGAGTTTTCCGTGCTTCTCTTTATTTAGAGGAACGACTTTCTTATAAAACAATGGTTGCGTATTCATTTCAGATTATTCTACCTGTGTTTGTTCTTCTTCTATTGTGTCCGCCGCCGGCTCCTCTACTGCACCTGCTTCAGGCTCAGTAGTGGTTTCTTCCTCGCCCAGTTCCTCATCATCCTGCAGTTCCTGGTCAACATCATTGAAGATCGCGAACTCCCGGTCAGGGTCTTGAGCAGTACCAGCGCCACCAAAAAAGTCGCTGCCGAACAGATTAGCAGGCTCTTCCGGTTCTTCTACCACAATGGTCGCGAGTTTTTCCAGATATTGCGTGTACCCGTCCCGGGCATCTGCATATGCGACCAGTAACCCTTCCAACGCCGTATCCCCGGATTGTTCATACCTTTGGCCCAGGTTGCCGATACGCGCATCCAGTGTGGTGATGATCTGTTCCAGTTCAACCCTGTTCACAGTCGGCGCGCATTGTTCAACCCCCTCGCACATTGCCAGAGACAGGGCGATACCTTTTTTAATCGTATTGAATACATTTGCTTCAGCCTCCAGCACTGATACCTCTGCATTTTCTGCTATGTCATCCGGCAGAATTTCACCCAGCCCACCCTGGGCCAGGCAATAATTGAACAATGCTTGCATTATCAGACAGACTGCAACAAGGTTTCGGATGAACATCACTTTCATCATCAATACCACGCTGCGCCGGTTGCACTAGTCTGTATCGCCAATACCTGCTCATCGGCATTGAAAAGCGCTGGACCAAAATAAACTTGCCCGGTCAAGCTGTTGTCACCTGCCTCCGCCCAGAATTGCGGCTCTCCTCCATTTGGCAGTCCGGCTTCGTTGCTGTCCTGCAGCTGTTTAATCTTGGCCTCGATGAATTGTATCTCCTGGTTAGTCGCATCGATGATCTCATCCAGGGCTTCGATAGTCAGTTCAATACCGGTGACTGTGCTCAACCGCGTACGCTCGTCGGCATTTGCCTTGAGCTGCTCCAGCCAGTCGATACGCTTTTTCGCAACTTCCAGTACCCGGCTCAGACTGCGAATTTGATTCTCGATGGTCGAGGCGCCGAATTCATCGCCGAAATCGTCTTCGGATTCTTCGCCGAATTCATCGCCGGTTTCCTCTTCTGCTGCATAGTATTCCTGCAACTGTTTCAGGTAACCGTTGTAATTTTCCAGTTCCTTGCGGTAACCGACCAGAAGTTCCTCAATCTTTTCCTTATCCGCGGCATGCTCCGGATCCGTCAGCCGCCGCTCCAGTTCGGCTATGCGTGCCTGCAACCCTTCGATTAAATCATTCAGCTCCTGTTCAGTGACATCCGGCGCGCAACCCTCGATCTCCTCGCACTGCTCCAGGGCCAGCGCGATACCCTGGCCGATGGTACCGTACAATGCCAGGTCTTCCTCAAACAGACTGACGTCGATAAAGGCTAATTGTTGCAAGCCGATCAAATTGCCGGCCAGAACCGCCTGCTTGGCCAGTTTGGACTGTACCAATCCGCCTAAACTTTGGTTAGAAACGCTTAAGGCACCAATGTTTATTGACCCTCCACTGACGAAATTACTGGTATCAAGCGACGGATCCACGCTTCGACCTACGACGCTGGAAAACTCAGGTGTTGCTTCGCCTGCACCCACCAATATCTGTATCTCATTATTGGGGTCATCCATCTGCAATACCAGGTTCGTATTCG
>JACVQI010000183.1 GCA_015661095.1 Gammaproteobacteria bacterium | reverse complement strand
GATTTAGCCCTTTTACTTATCTTAAATAGCTAATACCAGCGGATGTTAATTTATTTCACTGCCTTCAGTTCTTCCTTGAGCATACAGGCCGGTTCAGCCGTATTGATTAGTACGGCCTGTTTTCTCAGGAAATTCGGGATGCCGCTGCGGCCACCCATCCCGGAAAACTTGAAGGATTCCCAATCCGCGACACCGAAGCCGGCAAAGGTTAAAAAGGTATCCTGCACGCTGACCACACCGGCCTCGATCTGATCGGCAATGGCCCTGGCTTCGGTTTCGTCGCCGGCGATGACCGCCGCCGACAGTCCGTAATAGCTGTCATTGGCCAGCGTCACCGCTTCCTCGGCCGTGGCATATTTCATCACCGGCATAACCGGGCCGAAGGTTTCATCCCGCATGATCTTCATTTCGTGATGGACACCGGTCAACACGGTCGGACGCATATACAGGCCACCGCCCAGATTCTCACTCTTGCCGCCACAGCGGATCCGCGCGCCTTTGGCCAGGGCATCCTCGATATGTTCATCGACAATCTGCGCTTGTCTGGCGAAGATGAAGGGACCGATGTGACCACTTTCAGGATCAGGGTAATTCAACTCCACTCGTCCGGCCTGCCGCACCAGAAGGTCAACGAAGCGGTCATGAACCTGTTCCTGCACATAGATCCGCTCGATCGAGAAACACACCTGTCCGGTACTGGTAACGGCCCCGCGCAGAACCGCGGTAGCGGCCTTTTCCAGGTCAGCGGCGGCAGTGATGATGACCGGATCCTTGCCGCCCAGTTCGAGAATGGCGGGAATAAATCGACGGGCACAGGCCTCGGCCACCTTGCGGCCGTTGGCGACACTGCCGGTGAAATTGACGATATCGACATTTTCCACCATAGCAGCGCCGGTTTCGCCGTCACCTTCGACGAACAACAGTACCTCGGCCAGTTCCGGCACGGCCCGGATGGTTTCCATCATAGGTTGTATGAAGCGCGGTGCCACTTCACTGGGTTTGACTATGACGGCACAACCGGCGAACAGGGCCGGCGCGGTGCCACTTCACTGGGTTTGACTATGACGGCACAACCGGCGAACAGGGCCGGGATGGCGTGCAAGGTAGATAACATCAACGGTGCATTCCAGGGGCCGATGATACCGGCCAGTGGATAAGGTTTCAGATTGGTGTCGAATTTGACCTGCGGCGCTCCTGGTGAAGTACCGGAACGCTTGTTACGTTCGAAGATTGCGGGAGCGGCGGTGCAGGTCCGGTTGATGGCATTGATGACCATGTCCGGCGCCACCCTGGAGATCTGGCCATAGCCGGTATCGATGGAGTCCGCCGTCACCAGTGCCGCGCGATGACGCTGTAATTCCGCCACCCAGCGCTGCATGATCCCGATCCGGTATGCCAATGGAGCAGTGCCCCAGGCCGGCTGCGCCGCGCGCAAACGCTGGCAGATATCCCGGATCTCACCAGCCGATGCCGGGGTAATATAGGTATCGTTGAGACCGGTCCTGGGATTGCGAACCGGCAATTGCCTTGGTTTAGTCGCTGTCATAGATAGCCCTCAAAGAAACTAATTAAACACGGAGTCACGGAGGACACAGAGATTTTTTAAAATAGCTTGCAGTAATGTAGCTCGGATTAATCTTAGCGAAACCGTAAATTGATAAATATTATCAGGTTTCATATCAGTTCAGTCCAACCTGCAAATCTGTATTTTAATTTAAGCTTTTATTTTTTCTCTGTGTCCTCTGTGCCTCTGTGTTTCGTTTAAACGTTGTAAATGCCGGTTTGCAGAGCTTGCCCGGGCACCCACATGCCATGGAAGGTGGAACGGACGCGAAGGCTGAGCTTGAGCAAAGCCACCGGACCGTCTGCGATACTTCGGGCATCGAGTACGGCCAGATCGCTGCGATTCTCCGGCATGCGATTGACCAGGACCAGCAGATAACCATCCCCTTCCGCGGCGCCGATCTGCCTGGGCACGAAGATCGGTTCCTGCACCCCGCTGTCCGGACCCGGCGACCAGGTGGTCAATGCACCCGTTTCATGATCGATACAACCAATGGCGGACAGGCCAATGGTTCCAGCCGCAGCTGCATCCGGCGACCGGCATAACATATAACCGTAGCGGTAAGTCTTGCCGATGTAGCGCTCATCGATCCTGGGCATCTCACTAGGCGTTGGAAGCAATATCCTGCTGGCATAGTCGGTACGATTCTGGTCCAGATCGAAGCTGAGCCGCGTCAGTTGTGGCGGACACGGGCGATATGGTGAACCATCGTAGCTCGGAAAAAATTCAAAACAGTTGCCCTGATAAAGACAGACATCCAGATGCAAGCGAGCGCCTTCGTTAAAGGCATTCATCATGTGACCGGCACTGGCGGCAGGGCCGCGAAACCAGCGGATATCCTCTGCCTTGCCGCGCCTGGGAAAGATGGCGAAATGGCATTCCTTATCCGGATGCCATTGGTAATAAGGTCCGCCGTTCCTGACCACCGTCATATCCGTAATCACCGGCCAGAACGGGAAGATGACATGCGTATCGGTCACGGCGAAATCATGTACCATGCCGGGATAAGGCATGTTGAACCATAACTCCTGCGTGACCTTGCCCTCGGCATCCATGATATAAAAAACGATATCCGTACTGCCGTCGCCAGTGGCCTGGTAGGAATAGGTCAACAACTCATTGCGATGTAAATCGACCTTGGGATGCGCAGACAGGCTCACGGCCTTGACTGCACCCTGATAATCCCATGGCCCGATGGTCTCGAGAGTATCCGGATGCACCTCCACCGGCAGGGAATCCTCTTTCAGGATAAGCAGTTTGCGTCCATGCCAGATGGCATTGGTATTGGCGGTGCCCTGGTTCCTGCCGGCGACGCTCGGGTCATTGGTATAACGATTACGATAGCGTCCGAATAAAGATCGGCGCGCCTGTTCCTGCAACAGAAATCGTTCACTGCGCACCCAGCGGCTCCGGTAATCCACATGGCCATTAGTGAAACGGAACATGTGCGCCATACCCTCCCCATCGATGAAAATATCATCCCCATGCATGGGGGGATATTGGCGATCCGGACCGCACCGGTACAGAGTGCCGTTGAGATCCTCAGGAACCTGGCCGTGAATCAATTCCAGATCGCGCAGGTCGGACTCTACTCGCAGGGGCGCGCCCCAGCCTTGATAAAGCGGAATATTAGGAAATTTGATTTCCATCACGACATCCTCAGTCCAGGTGCGAGAACAGACTGTAACCTTGGACCACAACAGCAGTCAAACAACTGGCAAATCTTATGACGCTTTCCAAAGATGCCTGGGCCAGATTCCATAGCAGCCGGATGATCTGATGCCATCAGGGTCTATAGTATCTTTCGTGGTTTCGTATTAGTCTGGCGCCAGAACCTTGTCCTGATACGCCTTGATCCCGGCTGCCAGCACCAGCACACTGGCTATGGCGGCCGCGACGATGACCAGCGACAGCGAAACACCCACTGCCGCATCGTTGCCGAAGACATAATCGGTGATGGCGGCTACCGCCGAAGGTCCGATACCCAGTCCTATGATACTGACGGCAGTGAGATATATAGCGATGACCTGAGCGCGCATTTCATTCGGAGTAATCGACTGCAACGCCACCTGCGCCAGGCCTATCGGCATACCGATCAGGAATATCATGAATGCCAGACAACTCAGGGTCCAATAGGGATCGGGGATAACCACCAGCAAAGCGGCCGGTATCGCGGACAGGGCCATGACCACGCACATGATTTTTGAATAGACGGCGGTTCGGCCGCTTTGCACCAGGCGTCCGGCGAGCATGCCGCTGAGTAACAGCCCACCAGTACCGAAGATCAGGGTCAGGATCCCGAAGTGCAGACCGATGCGGGCGCTGCTCCAGTCGAAACGACGATCGTATAAAGCCGGTACCCAGCTGTACATGGCATAACTCGCCATCGAGGTCAGTGCGGCCCCGATAATCAGCGTCAGGTATACCCGCCAATGTTTGCGCAGATATCGAGTGGTCACGGCAAAACTTACACTGGCATCCTTATTGCGTATCTCGCGGCGCGCCGGCTCGCGTATCGTCGCTGCCAGCAGGGCGACCAGTATCCCCGGCAAACCCACCAGGACAAAGGTCATTTGCCAGGGTTTCAGGGTGTTCAGCAACGGGATGGCGGCGGCGCCGCCGGCCAGCACGAAGCCGACGATCATACCGCCAAAAATATTCGCCACACCGATACCGCCGTGGACACCCGCCGAATAAAGATTGATGGCGACACTGCGTTTGTGCGGCGGGAAATAATCCGCCAGAATGGACACCGCGGATGGCGACAGCGTCGCTTCACCAACACCAACACCGAGACGGGCGAGAAACAACTGCCAGTAATTACCGGCCAGACCGCACATAGCGGTCATCAGACTCCACAAGCCGATGCCGACGGTGATGATCTTTTTGCGATTATAGGTATCCGCAAGCAAACCGATGGGTATGCCCAGGGTGGCGTAAAAAATAACAAAAGCCAGACCGTGTATCAGGCTGAATTGAAAATCGCTTATCTGCAGATCCGCGCGTATCGGCCCGACCAGAAAGGCGATGATTTGCCGATCGATGAATGCCAGCATATAGGCAAGATACAAAACGGCTACGACGAACCACGCCCGTGCCGCCGGCGGATAAGGGGCTTCTTGTTGCGCGGATGTGACGGACGGCATGCTGATCGTTATTCTGCTCTTGGTTTGTCGGTATGCGGTTAGCAACCTGCGCCCGACCATGAACTCCGATGTCTCTATTCGCCCATTGGGATACTGCCCATCTCCAGGCGACAGCCCATAGTGACACTCGAAACAGTTCCGAGGGCTAGTTCCGTGCAACATTATTGCAGACACAATAACTGCTTGTTTTGGCACGGAATGCCTGTTTTTGCCCCCGGCTGCCTTGCGCTACTTCTCAGTAACAACATTATCCAGAACAAAACCGCCATGACGCAAGTTTTATTAATTTTATTCAACGACGCATTCGTTCATCCCACTGCGTGTGGGCATACAACTCCACGCCGGTATTGGAATTTGGATTGCCCTGTGTACAAAAAAAGTGTATTTTTTGCCAAGTAAATTCAATAAGTAACATGTGCGGCACAGATGCCGTGCAACGGGGGCGATACCAGATCGGTCAACTCGGCTACCTGAGATGAGTAGCAGATTGAACGTCGCATTTTTCAACAAGCATCAACTTAACGGAAGTTATAAGGGGCCTACTTATGTTCAGATTATACAAATCAAGTTATATACTGCTGGCATTATCCTTGGCGGTGTTCTCGTTTGATACGATAGCGCAAAGCCTGTTGGAAGAAATCATTGTAACGGCACGTAAACGTGACGAATCCTATACCGATGTGCCAGTGTCAGTTACTGCCTTTACCGAAGCCGATATCGAATCGGCCGGTATCGAATCACCGGCAGACTTTATCGCCCGTACGCCCAACATTACCATGGTTGAAACCCAGAATCAGGGCACGTCATTTATTACCATCCGCGGC